>DAIEOU010000028.1 GCA_027348755.1 archaeon | reverse complement strand
TTAGTGATCAGGTTGAAAGTACTCTTGAATTTTATGAACTGCAAGAAATAATGTACATAAAGAAGCCTTTCAAGAGAGTTGAATGGTAGCTCAGTAATCTTTAATAAACCTCTTTCTTTGCATGATTTATGGGCATTGCTGAAGATAAAGTAAGAAAGTATATTGCAGCCATAGAGAAGAATAACAAAAAAATAAATGCAGTTCTTTTCTTAAACAATAAGGCCATTGAGGAAGCTAGGGCTATAGATGAGAAGTACGAAAAGACTGGAAAATGCGGAAGATTATATGGTTATGTTATAGGTGTGAAGAGTAACATAAACGTTTTAGGTTTGCCTGCAAGTTGTGCGTCAAAAACTCTTGAAAATTACAAATCTACATATGATGCTACAGTTATAGAAAAAATAAAGTCGGAGGATGGAGTTATAATCGGCATGTTAAATATGGATGAATTTGCATCTGGTTGGAGTGGAGAGACGAGTGCTTTTGGAGCGACAGACAATCCTAGAGCTTCAGGATACATTGCTGGAGGCTCAAGCTCAGGAAGCGCAGCTGCAGTAGCTGCAGGTTTCTGTGATATGGCTTTGGGAAGCGATACTGGAGGAAGCATAAGAAATCCTGCAAGTCATTGTGGAGTTGTTGGGGTAAAGCCTAGTTACGGATTAGTAAGCAGATATGGCCTTATAGATTTGTCAATGAGTCTTGATCAGATAGGTCCATTGGCAAACAATGTGACTGATGCAGCATTGTTATTGGATGTGATAAAAGGAATAGATGAGAAAGATAGTGCAAGCATTTCTTCTGAGGATGTATCTTTAAATAAACCTTCAAAGATAAAAATAGGAGTAATAAAAATAGCAGGAGTTCAAGAAGGCATACAGAATTTATGTGATAAAGCTGTTGACGCTTTAGTGAAAAAAAATTCATGGAGTGCAGATGAAGTCAAAATAGAGCATATAGATTTGGCTGTTGAAACATATTACCCTCTGGTTTTTGCAGAATTTTATTCTGGGACTAGAAGATTTGATGGAAGAAGGTATGGTAAGTTAATTGAGGAAAGTGCAGGCAGTGAAGTGCTGCGAAGAATTCTAGGTGGTGCAGAGATAACAAAGGCAGAGTTCTTAGGAAAATATTACGAAAAAGCTCTTTCCGTCAAGGAAGTTATAATGAAAGAGTTTGAGAATGCCTTCAACAAATTTGATTGCATAGTTCTTCCAGTATGCCCAATATTACCTTGGAAAATTGGAGCTGGAAAAAATATGAAACCTGAACAGTTGTATGCAGCTGATGCCCTTACTATACCTGCAAATCTTGCAGGAATATGCTCTGTGAGCGTTCCTGTCGGTAAAGTTAATGAAATGCCTGTGGGAATTCAGATAATGGCTGGGAGAGGAGAGGAAAGCAAGATGCTTAGTGTAGCTCTTGAGATGGAGGAAGTGGTAAATGGATTTTCATGATATAAAAATAGAATTCTTGGGTCATTCAGGTTTTATAATAACAACAAAACCAGGAACAAGAATAGCAATAGATCCATTTCAAGTGCATTCAGATGTACAGCCCGTAGATATTATACTTATAACTCACAGTCATCCAGATCATTGCAGCATAAAGGATATATCTTTGATATCTAGAAATGGAACTATAATTGCAGCCTCAGCAAACTCTCAGAGTAAAATAACAAGAGTAGAAGGAGTTGAGATGCAACTTGTTGAACTTGGAGACGAGATATCTTTAGGAAGCATTAAAGTTGAGGCAGTACCTGCTTATAATTTAAACAAAGAATTTCATCCTAAGAATGAGAAACTTTTTGGATATGTGATAAAGATAGGAAACATAATAATATACCACGCAGGAGATACTGATAATATCCCTGAAATGCAGCGTCTTACTGGATATGGTAAAGAAGGTAATCATTTTATTGCTCTTCTTCCAGTCTCTGGAAAGTATGTAATGGATTATTCTGAAGCTGCTGAAGCTGCTAAGATTATAAATCCAGAAATTGCAGTTCCAATGCACTATGGCTCAGGGGTTGTAGGCAGCTTGGAGGATGCACAAAAATTTGTGGAAATGTGTAATTCTGCAGGTGTTTCTGCAAAGATTCTGGAAAAAATATAATATGGAACAGCCAGTATTTGCAATAGGAAGCTTGAAAAGATTTAGTGAATTTATATCCAAGCTTGATGAAAGCAAAGTTGTTATAGTTTCACATACTGACTTAGACGGAATATCTTCAGCGAAAATAGTAAACGAATGCGTTCACGCCGATGAGATACTTTTTGTTAATTATGATGAACTTTCTAGGGATCTTGATAAACGTTTGGAATCTCTTAAGCCTTCTAAAGTCATATTCACAGATCTTTTCTTCAAGAATGATGCAGTAATAAAAGAAATAGAAAAATTTGCAGACATACTTATAATAGATCATCATGTTCCGGAGAGGGACTTGAACTCAGAACGCACAGTACATCTTAATGCTCAGGGATATTGCGCAGCATACATATGTTATGCACTTTTCAGTGGCATTTGTGACCTCAAGAAGTGGGACTGGCTTGTGGCTGCTGCAAGCATAGCTGATGTGCAGTATCACCAAAATAACGAATTTATGAAATCAGTTTTTTCAAGATATGGCGAAGATTTTATTCCTGATGAATCACATATAGAAAAGACTCGCGTATTCAGATATTCCTGGAATATAAGCCTTGCACTTTTCTGCTATTCAAACAATCTTAAGGAGGTTTTTGATACTATAACTGACTTTGAGCAGTATGGTAATCTAAAAACTGGAATAAATGCAGTGCAGGCAGATTATGAAGAACAGCTGTCAAAATTTGAAAAGTCCAGAGAAAAATTCTTCAACGATTCTACTGGAGAAGGATATTTCTGTGAGCTTAATCCGCGATTTAACATAATCTCAATATTGAGCACAACCCTAAGCTTTCGTGAGAAAAATAAAACATTTGTATTTCTTAGCAGAATAGATGGAATGTGCAGGTTTTCTGCAAGACGGCAGGATGGCGGGGCTGACCTTAATTTAGCAATGAGTAAATTATGCTCGGGGATTCCAGGTTCTAGTGCCGGAGGGCATAAAAAATCTGCAGGTGGCTCTTTTTCGGCAGAGTACATAGATGAATTCAAGAAAAGGCTAGGACTTTCTCTTTAAGAACACAGGTTTTATTTTCATTGTTAACGTTTAAATACTAGTATACGCACTAAATGGTGAGTAAATTGGTATAATAATGGTAGAGATAAAAATATCACTTAGCGAAGAAATGGACGATTTAATACAAAAAGTATGCAATGTTCTAGGCATAAAAAAGACTGAGTACGTCAAGTCTTTAGTGATAGAGAATTTGAAAGATATTCAATTAAAACGTAAAAAAAATACTGACTAAAATGAGGAAACCAAAATTATTGCTTTTTATAGGGCTTTTGATAAGCATATCTTTGCTTTCATTCAGTATAGGATACGTATTCATTGACAACTCATCTAATTTTAGCCAAGGGGTTTTTAACAATACGGAGATAAATGGGACTTTTATTCAACTTACGCAGAATGTATCTATAAAAGAACTTCCAAACTATCAGACTGTTGAGAATTTCTATGGCGGAGTAAATATGTCTGGAAATGTTTTATTATTACATTTCGACAATAAATCTCAATATGGAGAGAGCTTAACAAACGCATATGACTTCTCAGGAAATGGAAACAATATGTCTTGTAATTCAAGTGGCCCAAGTGTTACAGCTTCTGGAATGTTGAGCATGGCTAGGCAATTTGATAGCACACAGAGCCAATATTTCTTTACAAATAATACGATGACCCCTCCATCATCTAGTTTTACTTATTTGTTCTGGATAAAAACTCCTTCAGTATCGGAAGGTGTAATGTATTTTTCAAATGGTATAGCTGGCAACTCAGTATATGACAGGCAAGTATGCGTAAATTCAATTGGAAATATTGGGTTGAGAGTATATGGAAGTTCCCTAGGAGGTAACGGTCAAGGATGGACTTTTAGTTCTACTAATATTTCCGATAATCAATGGCACTTAATTGCAGCAGTAAATGATGTAAATTCGGGGAAGAAGATATATGTAGATGGAGTACTTGATTCATCAGACTCTACTCCTTATCCAGGATATAATGGTTATACTAACCCTTATTTTCAGGTAGGATTATCTGTAAATGACAATGCATCAGCTGCTATGAAATACTTTAACGGATCTTTAGATGAAGTTTCAGTTTTCAACCGTACTCTTTCTGCATCTGAGATATATAATATTTACAATAGACAGAAAGGGAATTATATCAATGCCGGGCAGTTTATGAGTAAAGTGTTTGATGCAGGTTCAATTGCTGCGTGGCAGAATATGTCATTCAGCACAGAACTTCCGTACAGACAAGAACTTCCAAACTATCAATCAACTGAAACATATTCTAATGGCATAAATATGTCTGGAAATGTTCTATTATTGCATTTTAATAACGATTCAAGATATGGAGAAAACGCAACTAACGCATATGACTTCTCAGGAAACGGAGACAATGCTAGTTGTTTAGTATCAAGCTGTCCTGTGAGCGTATCTTCTGGGGAATTTGGAAGAGCAATGAGCTTTAATGGAAGCAGTTATATGAATATTACCTCTCCATTGTTAACATCAGCTTTAGATTCATCATTTACAATATCCTTGTGGATTAACCCTCAAGCCCAAGGCCTTATATTTGGAAATAAGGGAGTTGGAGGGTCAAAAATAATATGTATTGGGTGTTGGTCAGCAGGGAGTATATCTATTGCAGATGAGAACAATAAGATAATCGGAAGTGAGCCATTTACTCAATATAATCAGTCATCTTTATTCGTATGGTCTTATAATCAGTCAAGCGGGATAAGCAAGGTATACCAGAACGGGAATCTTACTGGAACATTTTCATATAGTCTGACAAATTATTCAGGCAGTACTTACTTAGGCAATCCTTCAGCTTATCAATATTATGGAACTATGGATGAGGTTTCAGTTTGGAACAGGACATTATCTGACTCTGATGTTTTCAATATATATAAAAGAGGAATATTGCATCTCAACTTGTCTGTAAAAAGCTGTAATTCTGCAGATTGTTCTGATGCAGCTTGGCAGAACCTTGGAGAGCCTAGCTCTCAGACATTTAACTTAGCATCAGGCAATATAAGTAGGTACTTTCAGTATAAGACTTATATCTCTACAGATAATCTTGCATACACTCCAGAGTTGTTTAACGTCAGTATTAACTATGCTTTGTCTCCCTCTGTAAGCTTGATATCTCCAGTTAATAACTATAATATTAGCGCATTATCTTTTATTTCTAATTCTAATATAAATGAGAGTAATCTTGTTAATATAAGTTGGAACTTTAATGGAACTTCAACAGTGTTAGAGTCACCTAACCAGTTAATAAATGGGGACATTTTAATGCTTAATTTTGACAATAACAGTGCTTACGGAGAAAACGCAACTAACGCATATGACTTCTCAGGAAACGGAAACAATGCAACATGTTCAGGAGCAAGCTGCCCAGTATTCAACTCAAGCGGAAAATACGGCGGAGCAATGACATTTAATGGAGTAAACAATTACTTGTCTATTCAAAATAACAATGAATTCAATTTGTCAAATATAACCTTAAGTGCATGGATAAAAACAAATAGCACATCAGAACAGTATATTCTTAACAAGTACTCAGATAGCTTTTATTTTGCAACTGGATTTAATGGAGATGGTGGTGGACCAGGCTCATTGTGTTTATATTTATCTTCTGTTTCTGGAAGTTGGCTATGCTCTTCTCCCGTGACGAATGTTGTAAACGATAGCAAGTGGCATTTTGTGGCTGCTACTTATAATCAATCTATAATGGCGATATATATAGATGGAGTAATGGTTAATTCAAGAGCAGCTAGCGCAGTTCTTTCTAGCGGAACATCTAATCTACTAGTAGGATCGCGATCCGCAAATATGGGTTTCTTCAATGGGACTATTGATGAAGTAGAAATATGGAACAGGTCATTGTCTTCTGCAGAATTAAATGAAATTTATCTATCTCAACTGCATAATTATCCAGGAGTGGGCTCAGGTCTTAATTACACAAACTCAAACTTAAGCGTTTATATGTATTCAAACATCTCTCAAAGCACTATATGGAATGTTTCTATAAATCAAAGTAAACCTTCAAACGGATTAAGATATACATATAGCTTGAGTGCTACTAATTATTACGGACTTACTAACACAAGTGAAACGAGGATAATAACTCTAGACACTCAAGGCCCAAATGTCAG
>DAIEOU010000027.1 GCA_027348755.1 archaeon | reverse complement strand
TGCGAAGTCCCTGCCAGCAAGAAGGCATGGAGAAAGCCCAGGACCTTGTGAAAAAGCTATTGCATTTATTTTCTTCTCCGATATGCCTGCTTCATGTATCGCCTTAGAGTATATATCATCTGCAACAAGTCTATGGTGTTTAGCAGCCTCAACAGGAACTATTCCTCCTGCATCAGTATGAAACATGTCTCTTACATTAGAAAGAATCTTCCCTTTATGGACAATGCCAACACCGAAGGTATGTGCTGTGCTTTCAATACCGAGTATCATGCATCCTTAAAAGAAAAGAACTTTATAAAGAATATTAAAACCTCTCACACAGTTCCATTCAAACAAACAAAAAATCGTTAAAAAACAAAAATAAAGCTAACGAAGAAGCTTAATTACTTCTTCTTTTTTCTTCCGCCGCGAGCCATCTTTGCCTCGCATACGTTTCCCTTTGAGTCAACGTAATAAAGGTATCCTGGCTTTCTCTTGACGACGTTCTTTGCAATAACTGTTCCCATGTAAACCTCCTTTTTGTCACCTTTTACTAACTATAAAACTAAAATATATTTAAATGTTTCTCTCTCCGACGGGAAAATCAAAAAGTGCAAGGTTCTCCCTCGTGAGTGGCATTTCAAGCACTTTTCTGAATGGTTTTTGAGGAAGTATTGTCGACGTGAAAGGCTTGACTATACGTGTTTCAAGCACTTTATTGTTTTTATCCAACCATATGGCTATAAAGGGGAAGAATACGAACCATGCAGTTAAGGCGTGTTTAACATCTTTTTTAAAGCTAAACAGTAGGTTGCCCGTATTTACAGTCCTAAACATAAGCCCGAAGCCTTTGCGTATAAAAGAGCATTCGAGAGTCTTTACGCTTATTTTTCTGCTTCTTAGCTTGAATGAGAACTTAGTTTCAGTTGAGAGCAAAATACTCATGTTTGTCAATGGCAAATAAGATTTTTATACCTCTCTGTCGTCGCCTATCTATCAAATGGCATTGAATATATCCGGAATAGGAGACATAAACACTACTTTTATATTCGCTATACTATCAGGAATAGTAATACTTCTTTTTGCAATACTTTACGTAATAGATTACCAGCTTAAGAAAAAAAAGGCAATGCAAGAATCAAGTCCGGAATATAAGTACAGCTTAAGATTTGACGAGATAAAAAGGACAAAAGCAGAGCCTGCGCAGATAATAGATTCTGCAGACAAACTTGCTCGAGATTTCATGGAAGAAAAATTTGAGATAGACCCTAAAATGGATTATTCCCAACTTGCAGAAAGCTTCAGAGAAAAAGGAAAGCCATACATAGTTTCATTCTGCCAAACCATGCTCGAGCTTCTATATTCTGGAGAGAAGCCGAGTAATGTTGAAGCAAGATCAATAATGAACAGTGTAGAAATGATGCTTAGACAAGAAGGCTACCTCATATCTATAAAGCACAATGAGAAAGTCAAGGATGAAAATTTCATAGACTCTCTGGCTCGTTACATAAGCAAATGGATTTCATCAAGGGAAAAATATGAAGAGACAAACCCTGAAGAAAATATTGAAAAAAGTACAGTTCAGAATTCTAACGAAGTTTCAGATGACAAGAATAAACAAGATGTTCAGAGTACTTCAATAAGAAATTCAGATTCTCCAGGGATTATAAAGAAAAGAGAGATAGTTGTGGAAAGGAAAGGAAAAAAATCGGCAAATAAAGAAAGAGAGGAGTATAAATACATAGAAAGCCTAGACTCTCTTGACAGAATAAAGCACAGGATAAAGAAGCATATAGAGTCTAGAGATTCAGAAAAGAAAATTTAAGGGAATGACTTGAACCTTGTATTTACAAGAATATACTGTATTATTATAAGTGCTATTAAAATCATTATTAGATATGGAGTCAAATCACTGGTTATATCTCTTAACTGATAATGCACAATGCTTTTCATTGCATCATTGAACTCTGACGCATTTGTAACATGGAAATATTGTCCACCTGTTGAATATGCTATTGACTTTAATGAGTCCTCTTCAAGTGTTGAGAGTCCAAGGCTATAATTACCGCCTACAAGAGTCCCAAGCCCTATTGTATGTATAACAACATTATTCTTTGTGGCGTAGTCTATCCCTTCTTGAAGTCCTCCAACATTAAGCCTTCCATCACTCATTAAAATCAAAGCCTTTGAATCTTCTTGCGCAAGAACATTAGTTGCAGATATCATTGCCTCTCTTATATCAGTCCCACCTATAGTGCTAAGTTGTACGTTTGATATTGCCCCCTTGAGAGCTATCTTATCACTAGTTAAAGCCTGATCAAGGAATGCGCTTCCTGAGAAAGTTATTATTGCTATCCTAGTACCTTCAGGAGTTTGATCAACAAAGTTAGTTGCAGCTTGCTTTGCTACATCAAGTCTTGAGGGAAATAAATCATTTGCCTGCATGCTTTGAGAAACGTCTATTGCAATGACATATGAAAAAGCACTTGAGCTCACCTGATGCTGCACGCTTAGCCCAGAGAGAGCTAGAACACCAACAGATACAGCAAGCATTGTAACTATTACAACAACAAGGTTCTTTGAATACATATCTATACCTCTTATTCTTGCTAGAGCATCAAAATTCGCAAACTTAACTGCGACACTTCTTCTTATCTTAAGCAAGAAAAAATGTAAGAAAACTATTATAGGAAGAAGACCTATAAGAAAAAGATAGTACGGATGTGTAAAAGATATTCCTATCATATTCCTTTGTTTTCTACAGCCCTCTTTCTTAGAAACTCTGAAAGCATAGGAGCGAATTTCATATCAGTTGTAAGCGGAAGAATGTCTATGTTAGCATGCTTGAACATTGATAAAACTCTGTTTTGCTCGTTCATTGAATATTGTGCGTATGATGCCCTAGCAACTTTAGGATTTATAAGAAGCTGCTGTCCATTAACAGGGTTCTCTATCACCACCTCTCCACTTACATTAGGAAGGTTAACATCTAGCGGATCCTTTACCATTATAGCGAATGTTTCAAACTTCTTCCCTATTATGCTTAATTTACTCATGAGGTGCGCTGGAAATCTTATGAAATCTGAGACTAAAACTACTCCTTTAATTGACTCATCAACGTAGTCTATAAGAAAATCAAGGGCTACTGAAAGATTTGAGCCTCCTCCGTATGTAGACGAATCTGAAAGAACATCAGTAAAATACTGAAAATGTTTAAGGCCTCTTTTAGGCATTATTACATCTTTTATTTTCCCGCTATAAACTATAAGCCCTACCTTGTCTCCTGAATCAAGTATAAGATGTGCAAGTGACGCTGTGGCCTCAGCAGCATATTCGCATTTTAGTTTGTCTGTAGAGCCAGAAACCATATGCTCTCCAACATCTACAACAAACATTATTTTAAGATCCTGCTCCTCTCTGTATTGCTTTACCATGAGCTTGTTAGATCTCATTGAAGCTTTCCAGTCTATAACTGAAGAATCGTCTTCAGGACCATATTGCCTATATCCTTCAAACTCCAAAGCTTTTCCTCTTAAAAGAACTCTATAAAGTTTAAGTTTGAGCTCGAAATCCTTCATCATATCCTTTAGCTCTGATATCTTTCCGGCTATGTTCACATTTAGCTGAACACCCATTATTAAGGCACCTCTACCAGTTTGAATACCTCATCTATTACTTTATCTGAAGTTATACCTTCTGCACCTGCTCTGTATGAAAGTATAAGTCTATGCCTTAACACGTCCGAAGCTACTGCCTTAACATCTTTTGGTATTACAAAGTTTCTTCCCTGTATAAGCGCCTCAGCTTTTGCAGCTATATATATAGATATACTTGCTCTTGGTGAAGCTCCTAGTTCTATATATCTTCCATAATCAAAGTCGCGAGTTCTTGTTTTTGTAACAATGTCAACTATGTACTTCTTCACTTTATCATCCATATAAACTCTATGCACAAGTTTTTGCATTTCCAATATTTCTTTTGGAGAAAGAAGAGGTTTTATTGAAACATCCTCAAATCTCTTGAAAGTTACATTATCTTCCATTATTCTTGCCTCATCAACATAAGAAGGATATCCAAACACTATTTTGAAAAGAAATCTGTCAACCTGCGCTTCTGGTAAAGTATAAACTCCTTCGTTCTCTAGAGGGTTCTGGTTTGCCATTACGAAAAAAGGTTTTGGAAGAGGATATGTTTCCTTTCCTATAGTTACTTGCTTCTCCTGCATTGCTTCTATAAGTGCAGACTGGGTTTTAGGAGGACTTCTGTTTATTTCGTCAGCAATAATAAAATTTGCGAATATCGGTCCTTTGGAAACCTCGAATCCTTTCTCAGGAGTATATGTAGTAAGTCCAAGTATGTCTGTAGGCAACAAATCAACAGTGAACTGTATACGCTTTGATGAGCATCCGCTTACTGCCGCAAGAGTCTTTATTACAAGAGTCTTCGCTATACCTGGAACTCCCTCAAGAAGAACGTGACCATCACACAGCAATGCACGTATAAGAGATTCTACAACTCTTTCCTGCCCGAAGAATATTTTTCCTATCTCTGCCTTCACCTCATCTATCTTGAGCGAAGCCTCTTTTATCTCTGAATTACTTGCTCTTTCCACTACCTCAGAATTCTTTGATTTCATGTTCCCCTTTTATAAACAAAAATCTCATTTATTATTATTAAACCTTTGCGTACCTATCCATATCGGATAAATCAATTTTTTCAAGCCCTCTCTGTATTCTTATCCTTCTGTAAAGATAGTACCCTATTCCTACTAAAAATGCTGCAATAATCCACACAGCGCTTGAGTTTATTAGCTGGTTGTATAAAGTTACTTTTGAAGTAAGCTTTGAAGCCTGAGCTATGGCATCCTGACATGCCTGTACCGCCTGATCTATTTTTGCACTTGCTCCAACAGTATCTCCATTTGATAGAAGAGCTTTTGCCTCATCAACTGTTTCTTGTATCTCCTTACATTGTGGATTATTTGCTATAAGTTCCTGAGTAAAATCTATTCTCTGTTGAATCATGTTACCTTCTTGGACATTAACGTATAGTTTTGCAGCATCGCTATATACTGGAGTTGTAGAGGTCGCGTTTATTGTTACTTCATAAAGACCAGCTTCCTGCGTGTTAACGTCAACAATAAGTGTAAGGTTCTGTTGCTCTCCAGGGCTTAAACTCTGTATAAAAGACTTGTCGAAAGAAGCTACAAGGTCTTTTCTCAATATTCCATTCTTTGCTATAGTGTTCAAAAGTACTATTCCGGTAAATGTTACTTTTCCTGTGTTCTGAACAGATATAGGAACTATGAGTTTGTCATTCTTCTTAGAAGATACTGGCCCTGGAACTATTATATTAAGAGCTATAGGCCTTGAAGCTGAACTTCCTCCTCCACCTCCTGAGCTTTGAGTGCTTGAACTTGAACCTTGATTAGTAGTTGGTGCTGTGAAAGTTATAGAGAAAGTGTTTGAGATGTTTGAATACGTTCCAGAGTTTCCAGTTATATTAAATAACTCTGAAGTCGCCTGTGAAGCAGAGAAGTTTGCAAGCCAGTTTGACATAATAACGTGTATAAGACTTGTGCCATTTGCTGACACGTTGCTTAAAGAACTGAAGTTTATAGAAGTGTTATAATTCACATCGCTTGAGTCTATATCGCTGAAATAATTTGACAAGTTTATAGATATAACCTGCCCGTATGTCGCCTGAGTGTTAGGAATGCTTCCATTAAAAAGTAATGGGGCTGCAGAGTGCGAAACATTTGCCTGCCAGCTCAAGCTTGAGTTTAAGTCAGAATATATAGGATTGGAAACTAAGACAGTTATATTTTGAAGCCCCGTAAATGTAGTCTCGTCATAGAAATTAGGAGTAAATGACCAATTTATTATTGAATTTGATTCTGCGCTAGTATTGTAAAGCAAAGTTCCATTATATGAGAAAGAATAACTCAAGTTATCTCCAACAGAATGCGTCGCGTTAACTCCAAATATACTTAAGTTTCCCTCGCTGAAATTGAATATCTCACCTGAAACAGGAAATATTATTGAAGGAACATCATAAACAGAAAGCCAAAAGTTCATTGATGTAGCTTTCCCAGTTGTATCATTTATAGTCATGTTTATGTTATACAAACCGCCTTGGCTTGAACTAAACGTCACATTAAGAACTCCAGAACTTACATTGAACAAACTTGAGTTATGCAATATGAAATCTGTTCCCTTGAGAAATGAATAAGTGTACGTTAGGTTCCCTGTGCTGTCATTTCCGTCTTCCACGTCCGAACCGTTAAGGTCTATGAAGAAATTTCTGTTTATACTTGAAGTCTGGTTTGCAACTTGCGTAAGAGTAGGCGCATGATTTATGG
>DAIEOU010000026.1 GCA_027348755.1 archaeon | reverse complement strand
GTGCCTTCAAGATTTACAACATCAAACTGAAATGGTATCCTAAGAGTTCCCTTTTTGAACTCTATCTGATTGTTATCTATTGTGCTTGTCAAAGAACCTTGTATCTTTACTATAGCAGTTTCAGACTGAGAATATTCTGATTTCATGTCAGTAGTTATAGCACTTGCAAGATGCATAGCCAACATTAAGACTAAAATAAAAGCTAAAAGATTCTTCATTTTACTATTTACTCATCTCTCTTAATTTCTTAAGAGTCTCTTCAAAGTCATTATCTTTCTGGCTTTTTTGAGGTTGAGGTTTCTTTGGCTGTGGAGCTGTTTTAAGAACAGGTCTAGGGCTTATTCCTCCTATTTGGAGAGGTCTTCTCTGCACTGCTTGAGGCATTCCTGAAACATTCTTCTTAATCGGAGTCTTACTGAGCTTATCTTGAAGCTTTAGTACCCATATCTTTAGCTTGTCTTTGTACTTTATTCCAAGTAGCGCAAGTATTATTAGTATTCCAAGTATTAACCATATCCACAAGCTGCTTCCTCCAGAGCTTGTCTGCCCGGAGCTCGAGCTTGGAGCGCAACATACCTGTCCAGTAGAACAACTGTCTGTTGTCTGTACTTCTCCGCTTAGGCATCCGCTTCTGCATGTTCCAGTTCCTAGAGTTTCACAACTATTCTGATCAGCGACGTTCTGGCATGCTCCAAGGCAGCATGTGCCATCAGAAGATGCAACTCTATTTCCAGTGCATTGTTGGTTAGATGAGCATACTACTCCTCCTTGCGAAGTGCAGCTCTGCTGTGCAACTTGCACAGAACAGCAACTCTGAAGTCCAGAACAATCATAACTACTCAAAACAGTTCCTCCTGCATCAAGGCATGCGTATGAAGAAGTACAGCTGTACCCTGCCTGACTGCATGCGCTCAAGTCAGAACCATTTCCTGTAGGAATAAGAACTGTAGGCGGCTGTAAGTATTGTTGGCATAAGCTGTTTTGGCATGTGTATCCTGTCTGGCAATCCGATGCAGAACTGCACAACATAGCGCTTATTGTTGAATTTATAATGCTAAACGTTCTAGTCTGGCTTATCTGATTACTGTCATTTGCAGCATATATGTTCAAAGTTATTGTTCCGTTAGGAAGCTGTATATTCGTAGCTCCAGTATAACTTATGTTTGATCCTCCAAAGTTGTACACAAATATGGTGTTGTTTCCAGCGCTTGCGTTAATAAGAAATGCTCCTGAATATGTTGCCCCATTCTGAGGGCTGTAAACCGTAAGACTAAGAGCCCCATTGCTTACTGTATTTCCATTTACACTTATACTTCCAGGATAAGAGTTAATGTTTCTAGGCCATCCTGAGAAAAGTATGAACGCGCTGTCCCTTATGTTGTCATTGTTCCAGCATCCATCATTCTGTTGTATGTTAAGAAGATATTGCTTCGCATTACTCGCCTCGTTTGATGATGTTCCTTGCAGAGCAAGTAAAGCTAAGCTTGTATCATACAATCTGCTGTTGTTTGCAGATGCTTGCCAATACTTGCTTCCTATCTGACTGCTAGTTATAGCACTATACTGGTCGTTTCCTCCAGCAAGTGAATATATAAATGCGCTTGGGAAATATTGCTGATTATCATCTGCAAGTGCAAGAAGGTAAGGCATGAATGGAGTTACGTCGTAGCCCATAGACTGAAGAGCAAGAGTTGCCCATAAGCTTCCTTCATAATCACATTTTCCACTTGCATCAGTGAAACATTTTGCAGTTATGCTTTCTTCAGTGCTTCCTAATGCTGCTTGACTATGAGTGTTTGATGATACATAAAATATATTTCCTCCGCTAGCCTTCTGATACAACAATGTAGATATAAAATCCTGATCGCATGATATAGTGAAAGTCTTATCAAGGCAGTTAGGGGAGACAGAAAGAAGGTATCCATTCTGCGCAACATTGAAGCAGCTTCCAGGTGTTCCTGTAATTTTCATATCTGAGCCTATCGCCATATTTCCCGTGTTTGAACCGTCAGATATAGTGCAGCTTGAAGGTCCGTGGTTTGATATATCAACTTCAAGGAACCAATTGAGTGCGTCAGAACTTGCGTTTCTGTATATTATCCAATTGGCAGCACTAGAATAATTTTTCCCTATCTTACTATATGCAAGAGCCACTTGTGCAGTATCTTTCAGAGTGCAAGAACCCATTGGCCAGCATGCTCCATTTGCATCAGAACCTTGCTTAGATTGCATTATGCTATCAGTGCTATTCTGATAACCTAAAGCCAACGTGCTGAAAACAGCCTCCTGTAAGGAGAGAAGAGAATTATTTTGAGTGGCATTCTGGAGGCATTGATATGCCGTGTTTATAGCCTGATCTGGACTGCTAAAACTGCTTGCAGCCTGGACAGCAGCAAACATAAAGACAAAGAAGGCCAATGAGGCTATCAGTTTCGCCGCTTTTTTCATGCCTTGCCAAGGACAGGCTTATTTAAAAACATTCTCCAGGGCTATACATTCTTCTTAATCTTCCTCATGACGTCAACTAAAGGGTTTTTTGTCTGTTGTTTTTCTGATATGAGCCCGAGATCTTTGTAAAAGCTAGGGTTATCATAATTAGGAGGAAGTATTTTCTTTCTTTGTTTAAGGTGCCATTCTATCTGCCCTCTAAGATATCCTTCTTTCAGAGGAGGCTGATTTTTTTCATTCCATTCTCTTATCGTTTTGTTTATATATTCAGGAGAGAAATTAAGCGATCTCAAGAAAGTAATGAGTACAAAAAGACCTCTTTTCTTTCCATCTGCAAGTCCTTTAAGTAGTTTCTTTATAGCCTCGGGAAACATACTTTCATTTACCTGACTGTTGTCTATCTCTTTGTTCTCATAACTCATGTATTTTTTCTTTATCCTGCTTTCTTCTTCTCCTACTCTTTCTTTTTTCCATTCAATAGAGGATGCGAGAAGTCTTGTAGCTTCTCCCTTTACGTTTTCAGGCATGAATTTTCTTACTTTAACATTCATGGGATTTGCATCTTTTGGAGAGAAGCCTTCTATTTCATCCTTGCTCAAAACAACTGATGCAAGTGCAGTCTTTTCATGCAATGAATATGGCATTCTGAACAAATGTCTTGGAGCTACAAGCACAAGGTCAAGGCTTCCAGTATATTCTTCTTTTATTCCCTTGTCAAACTCTATATCTTTGCTTATACTTTTTCCATGCTTACTTAGAACTACAGTTCCAGAATATTTTTCTTCAACTTTTCCTGCCGAAGGTATGTTGAATATCTTACAGTTTTCACAGAAATACATTTCCCTGTTTTCTACAACTTCGAGAGTCCCGTGACATCCTTTTCTTGTACACTTAAGTTCCCTGTTTTTTATCTTATAATCTTTCCTTTCTATAGTGTCTCCACACTCAGGGCATTCAAGTTTTACAAATGCAGTCTTCTTTGCTTCCTGTCCGCATTGAGGGCATATTACTTCAGTTATATCTTCAGCAGATATGTTTTTTCTTTTGCTTATTGCCTCAACATCTTGCTCTCCTATAGCTCTATTGAATTCTGGTTTACCGCGATTCATTATGTATTCGCATATAGCCCTGGGCCATTCAGGAAACATATCTTTCATTTTTTTACCATCATATTCGTCAGGGAATGCTTCTCCAGATACTATTATATGGAATCCTTTGCTTCCTGAGAATTTTATTCCATATCCTTTTATTCCATAATCTTCAAGCACTTTAATTATGAGTTTTGCAGCTGTCTTTGCATAATCAAGGTAAGGACAGTCTATATCTATAAGTAAATCCCAGCTTTTTCTTTTCTCATTAAGTTCTGCAGGAGTCATGTCAGCATTTATGTCTAAAGGATTCAACCATATTTCCTCAGAAGAATGGAAGCTAGTAGCTCCCTTGCGAACAAGTCCCGATATGTCAGAAGGGTATTGTATCCCATCAGGTCTTTTTCCAAATCCCTCATAATATCTAGGAACAACCTCCCTATTTGCAGCAAACTCAAGTATAGCTGATATAACTGCAGGGTTCGAATAATACAATGACGTTATTGCTCTTACTCTCTCTTCTTTTATGTCTTTTTTATCCTCTTCTTTATCTGCCATGCACATCCAAGTTATGTTCTGTTTATATTTTTTCTAGCACTGTTTTTCAGTTAATACTTTTGAAAACGAGCACAACAAACCTTATTAATCCATCAACCTAATTCCGTATATGCACATTAAACTTGACAATCCAAAGATATTCGCAGACATAGTAGGTATAATATCTGAGCTAGTAACAGAGGTAAAGCTTAAAGTAACTAAAGAAGGCCTGAGCGCTACAGCAATAGACCCTGCAAATGTTGCAATGGCTTATTTCAGAATTCCTGCTGACTTGTTCTCAGAGTTTAACATAGAAAACGAGCACGTTCTAGGAGTCAATTTAGAGAATTTAAAGGCAGTACTAAGAAGATGTAAACCAGGCGCATCGCTTATAATGGACAGGGAAGATAACACTCTTAAGCTCAGCATATCAGACAGAGTAAAGAGAGATTTTACTCTTGCGCTTCTTGATGTAGGCGGTGACGATAAAGAACTTCCAGTATGGGAATTCAATTCTGTAATAAAATTATCTAGCGACGCTCTTTCAGAAGTAGTCGAAGACTGCTCAGTTGTTAGCGATGCATGTACACTTATAGCCGAGCCTGACAAATTCATAGTTGAAGCCCGAGGACTTAATGCAGCAAGGGCAGAATTCAGCTCTGATGAAATAGAAATACATAGTGCAAGCAGCAGAGCTCGCTTCTCATTAGAATACCTTGGAAAATTCATAAAGGGTTCAAAAATATCTGACAGGGCTACAATAAACTTCAGCCAGAATCATCCAATGAGACTCGATTTCCCTACAGGCAACGTTCTCCTCAGCTTCGTTCTAGCTCCTAGGATAGAGCAAGAAGATTAATCATATTCCAGGAATTATTCTAAGTTCTATAAAATAATCAAGTAGCTGTATAAGGAAGCCTAAAGCAAGAAGAATCCATGAAACTGTTATTGCAATTTCCTCATAATTTATGTCAGTTTTCTGAAAGTTTCCTTTTGTTCTCCTTAGTCGAGTATACTGCGTTGATCCGCCTTTTTCATATATGCCGATGAATTGCTATAACGTTTAAATACGCATTAATTCTCGCGAAATCATGCCATTATACAATTATCACTGCAGAAAGTGCAACGATTATAGAGAATATCATGTTCATAGTTATTCAAATAATCCTTCTGTTTGTGAACGCTGCGGCCTCCAAGGAGAACTTGAAAGGCTTGCAATACAGCCATTTGCTCTAGGAAAAACCTCTTCTGACAGGGAAACAGAGTCAAAAGTTATGGATGCAATTGGAGGCACTCCAGCAGTAATAGTTCAAATAGAAGATGCAGGTCCGAATACTTACAAGGCTTCTATAAACATAGGAAAGATTCTTCCTGACAATTGAACAATTAACTTTTTAATCCCCATTTATTTATATCAATAATGGGTGGAAAAACTCTTAAGTTCCCTAAGCGTGGAAAATACGTTGCTCCTTCTACAGAAGTCAAACTCGAAGAAAAACCAGTCTCAGAAGACGAACATGCTGCAAGGCTTGCAAAACTCAAGGAACTCGGCCTCATAAAGTAATACAACTTTTATCTTAGAAACTTACCTTTTAAATCAGTGACCATCGACTTGTAATGATCAAATGCTGCATTAAACTGGCCTGTTTGCACTAAATGGACTGCCCTTTGCACATTTCCATAAACTTGATTCCAAACATATTGCACATCAGGAGTACTATTAATTCTACTAACTATTTCCGGGGCTATTGCGTAATACTCTTGCACTGCTCGCCTTCCAGTAGGTGATTGCAAAAGAACTTTATCACGAAACTGCCTCAGTGTAACAAGCTCAATGCAATTATCTGGCAAACCTCTACTTACCGTACACGCAGTAGTGAGAAAACATAAACTATCTCTATTTGATTCGCCTTCCCTATATCCTTTATCCCAAATGCTATCATCGTCAGTTAACCTCTGAACACTATCGCTAAATATATCTCCTTCTTGCCCTGCTTTTTGACCTGCAGCATATTCCTCATTATTCTTTATTTCCTCAGGAGTTAGCTTCTTTTTATCATCACCCATTTGATCAGATATATTTTACTTTATTTATATCTTCCTCTTATATCCATTTTATTGATTAAAATTTTTAATTAGAAATACGAAATGCGAGCATAGACTTATTAATAAAAAAGGTTAAGGGATACAATGGCCCTATTTGAAGATTTTAAAAAATTAGACATAAGAGTAGGAAAAATTCTTGAAATAGAAGACTTTCTAGAGGCAAAAAAGCCAGCTTATAAATTAACAATTGACTTAGGTAAAGAAATCGGAATGAAAAAGTCAAGCGTTCAGATCGTAAAGAATTACACGAAGGAAAAATTAAAAGAAAAAC
>DAIEOU010000025.1 GCA_027348755.1 archaeon | reverse complement strand
TGCACAAGAGCTTGGAATGTCTTTGGAGCACTCACAGATACGAATGCTTTACAGAACTGATCTCCAAACTCATTTAATGACCTACTCTGGAAAGCCTGCATCGAATTGACTGCATACTGCTGTGTAAAGTAATTTATTGCCTGCTGAGTATTTTGCCATGCAGCCATTACTGTAAGATACTCTCCGCCGCCTCTTGTTCCTTGTCCGTATGCAGTCTCAACAAGTTTTGGAAGAAGAAGCTTTGCCACTGGAGCTACCTGATTCCAGAAGAACTCACATGCATATACTGAATATATCTGATCACATATTCCAACCATTTGCCCAGTATCCAAGCTTTCCTGCAAACAATCTCTATGGTTCTTTAGCAAAGATACAAAACCATCTATTCCTGACTGTATTCCTGTGAGGCATACTGGAACTGCTATTCCTTCTCTTGCATTTGGAAGGCAAAGTAATGTACTTCCTATTATGCCTGTCTGAGGAACATCTGAAACCGGATATTGTCCTCCAAGGTTACATCTTGAAGCAGGGCATATTACGGGATCGCATACATTAAATAACAACTGACATTCTTGAGGAGACATATAATCCTGGCATTGAGCAGTAGGAACGTTTACTGCAGGAGCACCTACAGATATACTCTGCCCATTTGAAAGTTTTACTGATTTTATACCATCGACATGCTGCCTTGCAACATTGTTAAGCTCGGCTATTGCCTTTTGTACAAGTGCGTTTGTCTGAGTCTGTGAAAGTCCTGGGAAGAATGTAGTAGTCTGTCCAGTGTTCAAGTTGAACTGTTGACATGTATCATCTCCTTTTCCAGTTTTATCAAATTCTTCCTGTCCATTCTTTCCTACATTGCAAAGCCAGAAACTTGATACCTTACCGCTTGATTCAAATGCTCCTTGCTGTCCAAATACTGGAAGAGTCTGCTCAGTTGCAGCATACCATCCATTTGAAGTGTCTATAGGAACTATTGCAGGCATTCCTTTGTATGGATCAGTTTCCCAATATTTTACTTCTGGATTGATATATCTGTTAGTATAGAAACTAGCATCTATCTTCTGGAACTGACTTACAATCTTCTTTATTTCCCCTATATCTGCATCTGAAGCTTGATAAGCAAGAGGAGGGCTTGAGCTTGTGTCTATCTTGTAAACATGATTTCCATCTATTGTATATGTTGTTCCCTGCCCGTTGTTTGTAAGAATAAGCGCATATAGCTGTTGATTGTATATTATTTCCTTGAATGGCTTTCCATTTCCGTAACTATTCAAGTCGCTTCCTGAGGAATCAGTTATTGAACCTTGCTTGTATATATCTCCATAATAGTTACCTTTTGCCGCATTTGGATTTGATGCATAGCTATCTATAGGACTAGTATAAAATGAGTTTGTAGCACTTTTAGCAGTATTACCTGCTCCAAACTGCTTTTGGTTTTGTTCTGCTCTAGACATTATTCCTGACAAATCTAAAACTGCTGCTGACTTTTGAACATCACTTATGCCCGGAGTATCTACAAGTTGAGCATAATAATAAAAGTCTCTTATATCATTGTAGCTTATTATATTATTCTTGTATGCATCAATACTTAGAACATTAGTTACAAAATGACCTATTGTTTCTTGATTCCCATTAACAGGTATGCTTGTTTGGTCGTTTCCAAATTTGCTCTGTATGTCTGCCAATGTTGCCTCAGCAGATTTCTCAGTATCTACTGAGCTTCCAAAAAGAGAACTTGATTGGGTTGCAGATTTATCATTTTGTACAAGCTGTGTGTTGACACTGTTTAAAACGTTAGTAGCCTTTGATACATCATTGTTTATTGCCGCGGCGTTCTGATTTAGGCAATCATCCACACTTACATACGGCTGTTGTCCAGAAAGCCCTGGAACTATCACTCCACTCTTAAAAGCTTCCTGACACTTAGCAGTCCATCCATTATTTCCTTGCATAACTTTCTGCCTTGCAAGAGATGCTCCATTAACTCCTCCTAAGAAATTCTTTGCAGTTAGAACCGCTGCAGTGGCAAAACATGCTGCTTTAAGTCCTGTAACTGCTTTCCCAAGAGTGCTTGATATTTTCTCCCATTTTTGTATAGTTGCATTAAGATTTGTAATCATCTCTTGCGTCTTTGCAGGAGAAAGTTGTATAGATCTCTTTTCTATTCCTACATTCACACTCAAATTAGTATCAGTTTCAGTGTTATGCACATTTGGAAGTATCCTTACAGATACAAGTTTGTTATCATTTATTTTGTTTAGCCTTAGTACAGTCCCACATAATGTTGCACTCGCTCCTTCTGAAAGAGTAGCTGAATTTGAGCCGGAATTTTGAGTATTGACTGAATTACATGATGCATATATAGAAACTTGATCAGGACTTATTGAAGATATCTTTGCGCTTCCGAATCCTCCAAGAGATATTGAACTGGACATAGTAGCCCCTTTGATTAGGTTTCCTCCAACAAGAATATCTGCGCTAGCATCTGCAGATGATTTAACAAAATTGACAAGTCTAATATTTACAAGTTTATTGTTTATCTGAACAGTAGCAGATGAAGAACTAAAATCAGTATCTTGTATGTGTGAAAGCATATCTCTGTATCTTGACGCATCGTTATTGGGATATGTTTCTAACATAAGGTTTATGAGTGTAGTCTCTGCTTTCACATCATTAGCTTCTTGTGCAAGATTTATTGCCTGTTCAAGAGCCTGCTGCCCATATGTGCTTTGTCCATTTGATTCTGCAGGATATTTTGTAGCTACATCAGTATAACTCTGAAGAGCTGCTTGATAATATTTCAAGCTTGATGAATCCATGCCTAATGTTTTACTCTGCGAAGATGATTTTGCAAGTGCGAGAGTAAACTGCTGGTTTCCACAAATTATATCTACAGAACCATGAACTCCGTCAGAATCAAGATTTACATTCTGAACCTTGCATTGTCCATTATAGAACTGCGTAGGCCCTCCATTAAATATTGAAGAGCCAGAAGCATATGCGTCTATTATATCTGTTCCTTTATCATCGCTTACTTCTAATCTAGCATGATCTGCATCCTGTTGGAAACCATCATATGCTACCTGCAAGCTTGCATCACATGAAGAGAAACCTGGAATTAGTATGTCTGAAGACGTCTGCCCCTTAAGTACATGTACTGTAGATATTTTATTGTTTCCATAATAAATTGAGATTATTGCATCATTTGAACTTGCACTCTCAGCTCTAACAAAATATCTTCCTTGCCAGAAACTTTGAAGCGAATGTGCACTTGCATTTCCATTCCATTCAGCATCATTCATTACAGGTATTGTAAATGATGCCTGACCTATACCAAATGCATTACCTGCGTTATATGTTATCCTTGCAGTAAGATTAAGATTAACACTATCTGGAAGTGCGCTTTCATTTGGTTCTCTCTTTAATATGACAACTACATATCCTATATTGCTCATTACAGGATTCCCAGAGAGTTTGCTATAACTTGATCCAAGAGCAACCTGTGCAGGGTGAAATCCAGTTCCGACAACTTCCGAAGGATACTGAGATCCTCCAAAACTTATTGAATCTATTGATTTTATGTCTATAAGAGGGTTTATCTGTAAAGCACTTACCTGACAAAACACTGGAACATTCTGTTGGCTTAAAAGGTCGCTTCTAACAACTGTGGGCTGGCAGCCTGCAGGTGGAACAGAAAGTATTACATCTTGCCTTCCTTGACACATCTGATTAGTTATGGCTGGCCAATATGTGTTATAATCTGAACTTGAATAGCTTACGACTGGCTGTTGATAATTTACAGAAGTATAAACATCTGCCCTAACTTGATACATTAAAGAAAATAATGCTAAAGTTAAAACCACAGCAAAAACAAATTTTTTCATCATCTTATCACATCAACTCCTTGTGTATCGAACAAAGCATAATTAGTCTGCAAATCGTCTATACTCTTTGGAGTAGGAAGACCCTGCACACTTAATGTTAAGTTCCCTCCTGAAAGCATCTCAGGAACTAAATAAATCTCTCCCTGCCCTCCTCCGATTAAAGCACTTCCAACATTAGTTGCAGGAACATTAATATCGTAACACTGCTCTTTTGTCTGCCCAAGGAATCCTAATATTCCCGAAGCCGGAACATTTGTACACTGCCTACTTGTAGTAGCAGGAATTGTTATACTCGAGTTTCCATAAACATATACGCTTACATTATAGAAACCTTCTGAGAGCTTTGTACTAGATACATCTGGAATTTCTACAGTTCCAGATTGAGCTCCTGTAAAATAAACTAAAGCGCTGGCCCCATTTAATGGCTTCCCATCTACTAAAAGAGATATGTTAGTGTCATATAGTTTATCAAGAGTTATTGTTGCAGAGCTAGCATTATTTGATGAGAACATTATCTCTGCCGAGGAATACCCTTGAGCCTGAACATCTATGAACCCATTCAAACATGCAGGAACCATTCCAGATATCTTTCCTCTAGAAGTCGACCCAATCTGGCAAGACTGGTCGAAACACGTATAGCTTACATTTCCTTCAACAGGATTGAGATTCACATCTTGAAGAGAAACCGATAAAGGCTGCGTAGAAGCTGCACATATGTCTTGTTGAGAACTCTCATTAAGGCCAGTAACATTATATCCTCCTCTTATTGAATTATCTTTTATCTGTACAACAACTGGAAATTGGAATATCTCTCCAGAATCCATTATTTGGAACATTACTGAGTACATTAAGCTGTACACGAAATGGTAAGGCTGATAACAGAAGCCTAAAGCTCCAAGTCCTTGCTGAGGCCCTATTGCATCAGTTTTCATTAAAGCTCCATCTGCTCCAGCTATCTCAAGTCTTGATGGCCATGAACTGAAATAAGTTGACTGAACATCTTCTCCATTTGTCTGTATTGGAACATTAAAGTATGAGCTAGTTTTTCCATAATTCAAAGCTTGTATGTTTGCCTCAAGACCTTGCTTTATACTTGTTTCCACATCAGCAGATTTCCATACTTTTGGTGCACATCCTATTTCTACGCCATCAACAGGCGCATAAAGATTGATTACATCCCAACTGTAATTTTCAAGAAAAGCACTTTCTGCCTCTGCAGAATATAATGCTTGAGCAGTATTTAACATTGTTCCAAACTTAGTTGGAACCTGTACAGAGTATGAATTTTTATCAGCGCTCTGACCTAAATATGAAACCTTCAAGGCAGCAGATTCCTGCACAACAACTTGTGAATCCTGAATGCTTACCTGAAAACTAGGAGCTCCCAAGCTTACTTGCCACCCTCTTGATGTAAAGTCAGAAAAATCGCAGCTACTAGGAACATTAGAAGAGAGATAGTCTGCAATCTGCTTTTCTATATCTGCTTTAGATGGAGTCTGTTCCTTAATTAATCCATTTCCAGATATGTAGGACCAATATGGCACTTCTAAGCCCATATAATTGAGCCTGGATGAAAATGGAGAATACACGCTTGGAGGGCTATATGGAGGAAGAGAAATGTATCCTGCCTGACTTCCAGCTATATCTAATGCTCTAGAAGTTTCTTGAGATATACATGATTGATAATAATCAAAGGCGGGAGCTAGCTCTTTTGGAATACTTGATGCACTTGAAGAAGAGTTAAGATATATGTACAAACCCACTCCTGCAACAATAGCTATGGCAATAATTATGAAAAGAGCAATCTGACCCCTCTTATTTAGCATAGTCTGAAAAACAAAAGAGAATATATAAATGTTCTTTATGTTTGTCGTCAGTAAATTAGTTTGGCATTGACCGCTTAGCAAGCAAGGTTATTAGTATTATTGCCCCTGCTGAAACAGATATTTCGGATAATACAAGAATTAGAATTGTGCTTATTTCTACTTTTTCTTGAGGTAAAGATAGGCTTACAAATCCATCATATGCAAGTCCGTTCTCTTTTCTCATTACTGCGTCTGAAATCTCCCCTTTCCCAGATAATGTAACCCATATTCCTCCCACAAAACTACTGTTTTCAAAAGACATGAGTATAAGTCCATGAGTATATTTATGCTCACCTTGAACAAGACAGATAGATACATTTCTTGAGCCTATAACTGAAACATCTGTAGGATATAAAAGAGAATTTATTCTTGCATTATAATCTTTTAGTTGATTACTTTCTATTGACGACCATCTTGAGTCAAAACTTACATTTAGCTCTCTGTCAGAGAATATAGTTATTTGCTTGCAAAGCTCAGAATCGTCTGAAAAAGAAAGAGATGCAGGTGAGAATCCTATCTGTATTCCAGAAGAAAGTGGAATCAGACAAAATAAAATAAAGCTAGACAGAAGTGACAATAAAACGCACGTCTGCATATCTTCTATTTACCCCCGCATCAATAGAGCCAGTATAGTCCGTAAGATCCAGCTTCATATACATACCCTGCTGTCGCATTCCTCCAATCTCTGCAGGTCTGCTTATGTTCAAAACGAATTCTCCAATTCTCTTGAAACTTTCTGACTGTATCCTCTTAAAATATAAGTTTGAGAATAAGCTGTCTTGTTCTGAGAGTTCTGGAGTCACAGCAATATCAGTGTT
>DAIEOU010000024.1 GCA_027348755.1 archaeon | reverse complement strand
AGTTCTTTGGGGTCTTGGCTCATTAAAAACCCCATTTTTCCATCTTTCTAATTTTTCTAAGTTCTCCCGAGCTTTCATGGTTCTTATCGCACTTGCTACGCCCCACATTATTTTTTCTTCTCCATAAGTATTTGATAATAATGTTTGAATTCTTTATCCTTAAGTGTATATTCATGTATATTTTGCCCAAATGCAGCTCCGAGAATAGGTCCGCCGTGATTGACAACTTCGATTTTGCCAATGGATCCGTTTTTGTCCGAATCATAACCGTATATTGAGATTGTTCTATCTTCAGTGTTAATCTCCACCGCTCTACTTGAAGTAAATGAATAGTAAATCTCCTTGCAGAACTCAACGCCCATCTTTCCGTAACTAAAGACAAATGGAGCCGCCACAAGCACTGCTGCTGTATAAAGCGCTCTCTTGCCAAGCTTTCCTGTTCTTTTACCCGGTATTTTCTCTTCAAGTTTCATAAAAATCTCATAAAATAAAGGTATATAATATTTATTTCCCCCGTAGGAGGGTATATATAATAAATATGCATATTCAAAGTATGAATACTGAAAAAATAAAGAAACTTGGTCTCACAGAGGGAGAATCTAGAGCCTATCTTTCTCTTCTTAAGTTAGGTTCATCAACAGTCGGCCCAATAACAAAGAACTCTGGCATATCCAGTTCCAAGATATACGAGGTCCTTAACAGGCTC
Organism: archaeon; assembly: GCA_027348755.1. GTDB lineage: Archaea > Nanobdellota > Nanobdellia > Pacearchaeales > GW2011-AR1 > DAIEOU01. The sequence goes on along the minus strand of DAIEOU010000024.1, from coordinate 6,231 downwards.
ATAGAAAAAGGTCTTGTAAGTTTCATAATAAAAGAAAAAACAAAGCATTTTCAGGCTCTTGAGCCTGAAAGACTTAATGATTATATAGAAAAGAAAAAAATTGAATTAGCACAAAGTCAAAGCATAATAGAAGAGCTAATTCCTTCTCTCACCTCGCTTATGAAAATAGAAAATAAGCAGGAAGCCGAAATATTCATCGGAGAGAAAGGTATTCGCACTGCCTATGATATAATATTATCAGATGCTAAGCTAGGATCAACACTTAAGTATGTTTATATGCACGACAAGTTTTCCGATGATAAAGCTTTTGAGTTCTTCTACGGAAAAACCAATTATAATGCTAAGATAGTTGCTCCTACTTTAAGAAAGAAGAAAATGAAATGGATGGGTATTGTAAATGATAAGAATGCAAACTCAAATTTCAAAAAGATAATTCCTCATAAGCCATTCATTCAGAGATATACTGACATGCCCCTCCCAGGCTCAATAGACATAACCAATTCTGGAGTTTTCATAGCTCTATGGGGGACAAAGGTTATTGGTGTTTTAATACGCTCAAAGGAAATAGCAGACATATTTAACAAATATTTTGATTCTCTTTGGGAGAAATCAAAATTAAGATAGGTTACCCTGCATATATTGGTCCCGATTCAATTCCTGCTTTAGCGCTCTTTAGATAATAATCTTCTATCTTCTTGTATCTCTTTGCTGTTTCAGGAGAAACTGAAGCTCTAACTTTCTTGAAAGCCTCATCAAAGTCATCCTTTGTAACAGTTCCAGTAGATATATCCCTTCTTAATGCAGTCATAGCTGCTTCTCTGACTAACCCATCAATGTCTGCTCCAACAAATCCATCAGTTTGTTTGACAAGGTCAGCAATCTTGACACCCTTGTCAACGGGAGTGTTCTTCATGTGCACTTCAAATATTTTCTCTCTGCTTTCTGCATCTGGAACATCAACAAGTATAACCCTATCGAACCTTCCAGGCCTCAACAGCGCAGGATCAAGCATGTCTGGCCTGTTTGTAGCACCTATGATTGTAACGTCTTCAAGACCTTCAAGGCCATCAACCTCTGCAAGTAATTGATTGAGAACGCGATCAGTGACATTACTTCCGTTCTCCATTCCACGTCTTGTTGCTAGAGAATCTATCTCATCAAAGAAAACAACACATGGACTTACCTGACGAGCCCTTTCAAATACCTTTCTTACTCCTTCCTCTGATTTTCCAACCCACATGCTAAGCAAACTTGGCCCCTTAACATGTATAAAGTTAGCTTCGCTTTCCTTAGCTACAGCTTTTGCTAAGAGAGTTTTACCAGTTCCAGGAGGACCATAAAGTAATATTCCTCTTGGAGGTCTTATTCCTAACCTCTTGAAACTTTCAGGATGCTTTATAGGCCATTCAACTGCTTCCTTTAATGATTGTTTAGTCTTGTCTAAGCCTCCAATGTCATTCCAACCTATATTTGGAGTTTCAACAAGAACTTCACGCATTGCACTAGGCCTTACAACTTTAAGAGCTTCCTCAAAATCAGAAGCTTTTATCATTATTTTATCAAGAAGCTCTTGAGATATTGGAGTATCGTCATCGAGCTTCAAATCTGGAAGTACCTTTCTTAAAACACTCATTGCTGCTTCTTTAGTTAAAGCATTAAGATCTGCTCCAACGAATCCATGAGTCTTACCTGCAAGAACATCAAGGCTTACATCTTTAGCTAAGGGCATATTTCTTGTATGTATCTTAAGAATGTTTAGCCTTCCTGGCTTGTCTGGAACTGATATCTCTACCTCTCTGTCAAATCTTCCAGGCCTTCTTAAAGCAGGGTCTATAGAGTTTATTCTATTTGTTGCCCCGATGACTATTATTCTTCCTCTGCTCTTCAGTCCATCCATCAATGTAAGAAGCTGAGACACTACTCTTCTCTCGACCTCTCCCTGTACCTCTTCCCTCTTAGGAGCTATTGCATCTATCTCATCAACGAAGATTATAGTTGGAGCATTTTTTTCAGCCTCATCGAACAAGTCACGAATCTTTTTCTCACTCTCTCCATAAAACTTGCTCATTATTTCTGGGCCATTAAGAAGAATGAAATGTGCTTCTGACTCATTAGCTACAGCTTTTGCTAAGAGAGTTTTACCAGTTCCAGGAGGACCATGCAATAATACGCCTTTAGGAGGTTCTATTCCAAGCTTGTCAAATATTTCTGGGTGCTTAAGAGGAAGCTCGACCATTTCCCTTATCTTTTTTACTTCATCCGTTAAACCGCCAATGTCTTCATAAGTAACATCCGGTACAGCTTCCTCAGAAATATCAACTGCTTTCGAATTAAGAAGTATCTCTGTATTTTCAGTTATAACACAAGGTGCATTAGGATTTGTTGCAAAAACATGAAACTTAAGATTCTGGAATCCTGAGAATGCAAAATTGTTTGCAAAAAGGTCATTAAGATCATTGAAAAGATCTGGGAAACCTTCTGCTCCTGACATCATGTCTCTTCTTCTTTGCACAGCTCCAAGGGAGATTATGTCTCCTTTCATCATTACTCTTCCTAGAAGATTATTTTTGAATAACTCTGGGTCAGTTTGTACTACAACACCTTGTTGTGCTGGAGCTATAGAAACTTTTGTGGCCTCTCTTACAACTGCTTTCTTTACACTAACATTCTCTCCCACACCAGTCTTCGCGTTTCTTCTTACCAAACCATCTATCCTTATTATAGGCTCCCCTACATCTGCAGGATAAGCCCTATCAACAAGCGCAACAGTCTCACGTCCGCCTTTTATTATTATTGCATCTCCCCTCTTAAGACCAAGACTAGACATAAGTTGAGAATCTATTCTTGCTATTCCTTTATATGCATCGTCCTGCAAAGCTTCAACAACTTTAAGCTTAACTTCGTTAATACTTTTCTTTACACTCATTGTTCATCCTCCCCAAATCTTAAGCTTATAGTGTCAAAATCCTGCATGCAGAGTCTTACCATATCATCCATTCTTTTCTTCATCATCTTATGTTGATCTTCCATAAAATCTATCATCTCCTTAGGAATGCTTATTGCGTGACTATTTCCTACCATTCTAAGTTTTACATTAAACTCTTTTCCCTTAAGATTGTTAAAATGCTCAAGCCCATTTAAGTCTGCAGGATGTATTATAGTGTCTCCGCACTTAGGACATTTTACTGCTCTAAGCTCAAAGCCCTGCCTATTAACTATAGCCTGCTCCATTGCCCTGTTGCATCTCTTGCAACTTATAGCCGTGTCAAATATGTCTGTCATTGTATCTATAATCTGTATATACCATATGTATATACGAAGTATTTAAACTTTATGCAAGTCATATCCCACAAATACTATTTAAGGACATATTTCTTTCATTGTATATGTCTCGAGAAAAAGAGAGAGTATCTGCACTTAAAGTAAGCATAAAACAAGGTTCTGCGTCAAGTGCCGCCACAAGTCTCGGGGACAGCTCGATGACCCCTTTCTCCCTCGCTCTTGGGGCAAACTCTTTCGACATAGGAGTTCTTAATGCAGTCACTGGTCTTATAGGCCCTGTTGCACAACTCTGGGGAAGCAATAAAGAATATGGAATATCAAGACAAAAGCTTCTGATTCTATTCGAAATAATTCAGGCTTTTCTCTGGATACCCATTGCAGCCTTCGCATTATATGCGTACCATTCTGGAACAGGAAGAGTAATAGTATATGCTTCTATAATAGTATATGCAGTAATTTTCATCTTCGCAAACGCAGCATATCCTGCCTGGTTCTCTTGGATGGGAGACGTTGTGAAAGAAAATGAAAGAGGAAAATATTTTGGAAAGAGAAATGCTATAATTGGGGCTGTTGGCCTTATAATAATAATACTTGCTTCCCTCGCCCTAGACTATTCAAAGTCTGCAGCTATTCTGCTCCCAGCATTCGCTCTTCTTTTTGGCCTTGCATCTGTTGCAAGATTAGTTTCTGCAGGCTACTTTAAAAGACAATACGAACCTAAGAACACTCAGAAAGCGGTGAAGAAAGAATCTTTTATTATGTTCATGAAAGAGAAAAGCAATCTTTCAAGATTTGCCTGGGCATTAACCATATTCAACTTTTCTCTTATGATAGCAAGCCCCTTCTTTGCAGTGTACATGCTTACTAAGCTTGGATTCAGCTATTTTGCATATACTCTAGTTATAATGAGCAATACTGCGTTTTATCTTATTTTTACTCCGATTGTAGGAAAATTCGCAGACAAGTATGGAAGCACTCCTCTTCTTAAGATTTCTTGCTGGCTTTTCGCTCTATCGCCTCCACTCTGGCTTTTGTCAAAGAACCCAGCTTTCCTTATATTTGTTCCGCAACTAATAAGCGGGCTTGCAAATGCTACACTTTCAATAGCCACTACAAACTTTAGCTATGAGGCAATATCTAAGCAAAAGAGAGGTCAGTTCATAGCATACATAAACATACTTGTAGGCGTAGGAATATTTGTAGGATCTCTCTTAGGCGGAGCACTTCTAAGCTATCTTCCTCAGGGAGAAAACGTATTCTTTAGTGTATTCATAATATCTTCAATTGCACGAGCAATAGTTGCTCTTACTATAATACCTCGTGTTAAGGCTGAAAAGAAATTCAAATCAAAGCTCCCTAGGCTCTCATTCAACATGTTTCATCCTCTTAAAACCATACATACAGATATGAATTTCATAAGACGCGTGCAATCAGCATAAACAAAAGTTTAAAAATTGAGCATACATCCAGAGAACATGTTCTTTAATAAAAAATCAAAGGGACTTAAATGTGCAAGATGCTCAGGAAAGCTAGAATCTAAATTTAGCTTTTGCCCTTATTGCGGAGCTTCAGTTATAAGCAAAGAGAAAATGGAGAAAGACTATGGGCTTCTTGGAAGAGAAGATTCTATAGACCCAGTTCAGAATGTCAATCCAATGGCTAATTTAGGAATAACTGATAAGCTAATATCAAACATGTTTAATATGGTTATGAAGAATCTTAACAAACAGATGATTGATGAATTGAACGGAGCTGATGTCCAGGCATTTCCTAACGGAATAAAAATAAGGATAGGCTCTCAACAACCTAAGAAAAAAAATGAAAGAATGCAGAAAAAAGAAATATCTCAAGAGCAGTTAGAGAGAATATCAAGTCTTCCAAGAAAAGAGGCTAAATATTCAATGAGAAGGGTAGCAGATAAGATAGTATACGAGTTAAATATGCCAGGAGTTTCATCTGCAGATGACGTTTTTGTATCCAAACTTGAATCAGGATATGAGATAAAAGCTCTTGGAGAGAAAAATGTATACGTGAACAGCATTCAAGTTGAACTTCCTATAAATCATGTCTCTCTTGATAAAAACAGACTTATAGTTGAATTTAAGACCGAAGAATAAGTATACAAATATATTTAATGCATGCAATAAGGGCAGTTTAATGAAGAACGGCTATAAACATAAGACTGGAGCGTTCGGAACTTCTGCTGAAAAATATGTCTCAAGATTGTTTATGATGGCTCATGTCAAAAATGGAAAAAGAAGGCCCGATATGGTATCTGCAGAAGAATATCACAAGCAGCCTTTCATCCTAGAAGTAAAATCAGGAAAAGACGGAAAGGGAATAATGGTTGACTACCAACTCCATTATGCCATAAGAACGAGAGAAGCTTACAAGGAAATGTTTGGGCATGAGCCTCCTGAAATAAAGATAGAGACCGAATTGTTTGGAGACGTTTCAATGCCTAGAAGAAAACTACGGGGTGGAAGCTTGTTACCATACTATTATTGCGTTATAGACAGAACAGACGGTTTAAATGCAGATGAACTTGACAGGGCTTATTCAACTTTAAAGTGTGAATTTGGAGACATATATATTGTACCCAATGAATTTGGATTTTACAACTTTGCAGCAGCAGTATCAAGAAGAACCAAAAGAAACGTGGAATCTGTGATATCTGACCTAAGGCAAATGATGCAAAAAGATGCATTGAACTGGAGTGCTTCAGAGTCTCTCGAAAGAAAGCTCAATCCAAATTCCTGGCAAAATCTGAATGGGAGAGATATAAGAGCAGTGTATGAAGCAGATACGTCTAAATCAAGCAAAGAGGGAGCAGAAAGAATAAGAATTATAAGTCAGACATATCCTGCTTTTGACAGCTTACAAAGAGTACAGATACCCGGACCTAACGACTCTACTATATATGTTCTGGCAGAACCTGAAGAAAACGGA
>DAIEOU010000023.1 GCA_027348755.1 archaeon | reverse complement strand
GATATACCTCGATATTTGCTTGCTACGACAGAAAAAGATGCGCTTAAAGATGCAGAAAGCGAGTCTGAGCTTGAGAACGGTCTGCATAGGATAAGGAAGATATCAATAAGAGGATATCCTAGAATCAATTAGTTTTATATTTCAGAAACGAATTTCTTAAGAGCTGCGAGGACTTCAGACTGTTTTGCTGGGACGAACTTTATTGCTCCCGCTTGTTTATGGCCTCCGCCTTCTATGAATGCTTCAGGGCATGCCTTATCGAGGTATGTTATGAACTCATTTACAGAGAAATCAGATTTCTCGCTTGCTCTAAGAACTATCACATCAGATAGAACTGCTATTGAAACTAATTTTGCATCTTTATGCTCTTTAAGATAAGCATCATGCAGAAGACCTATTGTCTGTCCAGGTTTAGGATAACTGTTTCTGCTAAAACTGCTTTCCACGTTAAGGAACTGAAGAGTTACAGAACCATGCTGCTCTCTTGTTACTAAAGCATTTGCTATTGCAAGGGCTTTTGTCTGGAGCTTCTTTATGTATGGTGAAAGAACTGCAACTAGCGCTTTCTGCTGCTCAATGCGTTCTCCGAATACTGTAGAAACATATTCTCGGCCTTCCATGAACCTTAACTTTGAGCTTACGAACTCTATTACCGAAGCTATTTCATGAAGAAGAGTTTCAGTATATCCTTTTTTCTTTGCAATATCCAGATATGCAGACATCACTGGAGGATTGTTTATCCTGTCAGACAGGCCGGATAATGCAGGGATGTGTTCTATCCCTTGAACTTCGCCTTGTGCAACGAATCTTGCTAGCTCTGCGCATAACATTCCTGCAGATATCTTATCTCCGTCTTCTCCAACAAGGAATGGGTTTATGTGCACTTTTACCTCGTCAGATATCAAATCTTTTTCAGGAGCGTGATGATCAACAACAATGAAATCTAAGCCGTGTACTTTTCCTTGTTTTATGCTAAGAAGGTTTTCAGGTCCTGAACCGTTGTCAACTATTAGAACTAAAGGAAGCTTTTCCGAGAATTTTTCATAAGCAGTGAGAGCGTGAGATGCGTCTTTTATTGAGTCTTCTATTTCGTAAAAAGGAGTCATTGAGGGAGCACGAGAAATGTACTGCCAAAGGGCTTTGTCTGCGGAATGCTGTTTTTCTACCAGGGGAAGTATTGCTCTTTCTAAGACATAGCCTGCACTGTAACCATCACAGTCGTTGTGATGTCTTATTATTATAGGTCTGTTATTTATGACTGCTAGTCTTATTTCTGTTGCTGCTGCAACAAATCGGTCTTTCATTTTCTCAAGAATAGGTGTCTTTACTAGAAATGGAACTGGCTTAGCTTCAGCTCTTTCAAGCTGTATCTTTTCTATGGCCTCCTTTAGCTTTGTCTGTCCTATAGAGTCAAGCTTCTTCATTTTTATTATTTCTCCTTCTAAAGCATTGTTGAACTCTCGAACCTCTATCGTTGATTCTATTGCAGAACCTTCCTCAATCTGAGGATATGCGCGAACTCCAGCGCCTTCAAATCCCTTAAGAACGAATGTTCCAGTGCCATCAGTTACGTTGAACAGTGTCGGCCCCGAAGTCTGGGCTATGCTATCTACGATACCCTTGAGGGATATCATTCTTCCTTTGAGCTTCTCGTTTATGTCTTTTATTTGCGTGTCCATTGAATGTAATGAAAAAACCGGATATCTTCTATCTGTTGTTTTCTAAATCTATGTTAAAAGTAAAATATCGTTTAAATATCTTACGCACCCTCTTTATCAGGAACATCAAGGTCTGAGGCCTTGTATTTGTTTCTTGCAGGGTTAAATCTCTTCCATGATGAAAATCCAGGCGTGTGCGATGGAGCCGATACAGGAATACTTATACTGTCGTACCATTTTTTTATTTTATCTTTTTTAGCCTCTTCTTCTGGTCTGAAATGATATACTTTAGCAAGGTTGTCGGGAATGAGTGATAAAGAGTTAGTAACATATTCCCATTTCCAGTTTTGCACGTTTGAATAAATGCTACCTGCATTTACAATTCTCTCTGGATGGCCGCATCCTTCATGCTCTCCCTGTTCTATTACATCTATAAACCCAAAATAAAATGTGGGCTTTAATAAGCCTGCGCGCTTGAATGTATACTCTAAGCCCTTCTTTATTTTCTCATAATCTTCTTGCTTTATTATTTCATCTGCATCAAGAATTAGTGCCATTGGTGTAGGCAGCTTGCTTAAAGAAAAGTTTCTTGCTTCTGCATATCCTCTGAATTCAGTATCATAAATATATAAATTTGAAAATTCTCTTTTTGCATCTTCTAGAGCGTCTCTAGTACCATCTATTGATCCAGTATCAACAATGACTGCTTTCTCTACATGAGGTATAACACTTCTTAAGAAACGCATTATTCCTCCAGCGGGATTCATCATTTCGTCACGTACTATTGCACATAAGCTAGTTCTAGGCAAAACCACGTCGCTCATTTTCTTGGCTTTAGAATAATCTATATAAATCTATCCAATCACTTCTTGTAGTTTTTAAGACCGTGAGACACAGAGGTTATTTCCATGAAATTAGTGGCTTCCTCGTCTTGTCCTGGAGTTCTTCCAAGAATTATAACATGATCTGCTGGATTAAGCTCATTATTGTCTGTAAGCTGTTTTAGACCTTCTGAAACTAAGTTATCCGTAGAACTCTGCTCTTGTATATATGTGGGAAATACACCATAGCTCATTGCAAGGCGCCTCATTACTTTTTTGTCATAGCACTGAGCGTATATAGGCCATTTTGCCCTGAATGATGAAAGCGCTCTAGGGGTTTTTCCTGTAACTGTAGGACATATTATCGCTTTTATGTTCCCAAGCTCAGAGCAGGCAGTTATAGCTGCCTTTGCAAATACTGTCCGAGCATCGTCTGCTTTAAGATCCATAGGAAACTGCTTGAATTCAGCCTTTTTTGATTCTAATTCTTTAGCTATGGTGGCAAGAGTTTTAACAGCTTCAACAGGGTAGTCTCCGTGAGCTGACTCGCCAGAAAGCATTACTGCGCTTGTTCCATCGAGTATTGCATTTGCTACGTCGCTTACTTCAGCTCTTGTTGGCCGGGGATTTTTAGTCATGCTTTCTAACATCTGTGTTGCTGTAATAACAACTTTCTGTCTTTGTATGCACTTCTTTATCAATGCTTTCTGAATCATTGGAACTTCTGCGGCTGGAACTTCGACACCTAGGTCACCTCGGGCAATCATTATTCCATACGCGCTGTCTAAAATCTCATCAATGTTGTCTACACCTGCTTGGTTCTCTATTTTTGCAATAATCTTTATGTCGCTCTTGTGTTTGTCAAGTATTTCTTGTATCTCAAGAATATCTGCCTTTGACTGTACGAAAGAATGTGCTATAAATTCAATATCTTCTTTTATTGCGAACTCTATATACTCCTTATCCCTCGCATTAACACTTTCTCTTTTTATATACGCTCCAGGCACGTTAACGCTCTTCTTCTGTTTTATTACTCCATTGTTAAGTGCTTCAAGTTTTAGCTTGTCCCCTTCTTTTGATATCACTTTAAGCTCAAGGGCTGCGTCGTCAATCATTATTCTTGCTCCTTGAGGTATTACATTTACGAAATCAGGATAGTTTACTAAAATACATGAATGTTCTGATTTATCTGTCTGTTTTCCCCCAGACATATATACTATCTGACCTGTTTTTACGTCAAGAGGGCTGTCCATGGGGCATGTCCTTATCTCTGGACCCTTTGTATCAATCATTATGGCTATCTTGTCGTTTACTTTTCTGCAGTTTTCTATGCAAATCTTTGTTCCTTCTATGCTCTGGTGTGCAGTATTAAGGCGCATTACATCCATGCCACTGTTGTAAAGCTCAGAAAGAAACTCAGGGCTACATCTATTGTCGGAGATAGTTGCCACAATTTTAGTTTTCTTCATTAATTTTTCCATGATATTCAAATAACTCTTATTATCAATTTCTTAGTATTTCATATCTAATTGGAAAAAGTGTCTTTTAAAGCTAACTATTCTATATAAACAATCGACGATAAAAATTCAGGTTTTTGTCATACTGCAGGAAATACATAGCTTTATAACCGCACTTTTACTGTTTTTAGAGTTGCGAAAGCAGCATAAGAAATGTAAGGAGTGCAAATAAGATGAGTAAGAAACTTTTTGTTGGTAATCTGCCATACAGCGTTACAAAAGATAAGTTGACTGAAGTTTTCTCAGCCCATGGCGAGCTCGAAGAAGCAGTTGTCATATCTGACAAGTTCTCGGGACGTTCAAAGGGATTTGGGTTCGTCACTTTCAAGAATGATGCTGATGCTGATAAAGCCATAGCAGCTCTCAACGGCAAGGATCTTGATGGTCGCGCAATGACTGTCAACGAAGCTAAGCCAATGGAAGAGGGCAGACCAAGACGTTCATTCGGTGGACGAAGTGGTGGCTTTGGCGGTCGCAGTGGTGGCCGACACTTTCAGGAAGACTACTAAATAGGTAGTTTTCTGTAAAATTTTTATTTTTTATTTTAGAATTTTGATTCTATGTTTAGAGTCAGTTTGTCGTTATTAATGGGAGAATTAAGGTAGTTTTCGTGGTCGAGGTCTATTTCTATATATGTTCTGGGTATACCTGTAATTCCAGTTCTGATTGATAGTCTTGAGCCTTCTCTTGAACTTCCAGAGAGGTATCTGTCAAATCCTAGAGAGAATCCTTTTAGATCCCCTATACTTGCTCCGTAATAATTGAGAGAAAGGAGGTAATCTGTTTGCATTCCTCTTGTCTCCGATTGTATAAGTGCAACATTTAGGTTTTCATTTGAACTTAAAAGATACTCATTATCAAGGAGTTTACCTAGAACATTTCTTAGTCCTGCCCTTATATCTCTTCTTGAAGTGTTCTTTTGTATATCTGCATATACAATATTTCCTATATAATATACGCTTAGGCTTTCATCTCCTATCTTGGGTACTTCTTTTCCAATGCCAAAATAACTGGAGCCTATATTTTTGAATACCTTTCCTTCTAAATTTCCAGAACTATCTGCGATGCCGTCTAATAAAAAGTCAGACACTCTAGTGCCTCCGAATATCTCTCCGCTGTTCTGCTCAGGAAGATAATGAAATGCCCCTCCAATGAAATATGCTCTGCTAGAATTTATACCTGCGCCTTCATAAAAGCTATCATTTGAAGTTATTGAATTAACGTTTCCAAGAGTCTTGTTTATCTGAGCTTGTTCTATTCCAAGGCCATAATTTATTTTTTCTCTTTGCATGTCAGTAGTCATTGCACTTAATATAGCTGTATTTCCTGAACTGTACCTTACTATATCTTGAGCAGAAAGTTCTGTTTCAGGGTTGTATGTCAAATTAACATCCATTGAGAAATTCTGGTTTGAATTTACAGGCTGTCCAAATGCTCCTGCTAATGCAATAGTTGCAGAAGCTAAAGCTGCTGATATCCCTCTTTTTTTCATGGATTATTATTTCTTTAAATTTGTATTTAAGCAAATATGTTTATCAGAATAAGCATTAGTTCGCGATAATATTAAATTGTAGAGTTAACATTTAAATAACTGTATTACTTTTTTTGAACATGGTTGTAAGTTCTCCTGATGCAATAAAAAAGGCATTGAAAAGCAAGTCTTTCAAGGTTGCAATATTTGGCTCAGCACGCATTCATCCTTCGGACTCCGCATACAAGGAAATATACAAACTTGCAGAGATGATTGGAAAGAAGGATATAGACCTTGTTACTGGAGGAGGTCCAGGACTTATGAGGGCTGCGGCTTCTGGACATGCAGCTGGTAAAAATTCAGATCACATAAAATCCATAGGCCTTCTTATAAACATACCTCATGAAAGAAGGAAAACACGCTGGCTAGACATTGAGCATAGATTCTCGCGTTTCTCTGACAGATTAGACAATTTCATGCTTCTAAGCAACGCTGTGGTAGTAGCTCCAGGAGGTATCGGAACTATGCTTGAGCTGTTTTATACCTGGCAGCTTATGCAGGCTCAGAAAATAAAGCATATACCTGTGATACTTCTCGGAAGCATGTGGTCAGATTTTATTAAATGGATGAAGTCTCATCCTCTAAAACATGGATATATAGATGACTCAGACATAAAACTTTTACATGTTGCTAAAAACGCAGAAGAGGCAATGAAAATTTTAGAAAAGGAATACTCTAAGCACACTGGTTGAAAACTTCTCTAGCACCATATGCTACACTGGACAATACTCCCATTTTTTTAATGAAAGGGTTTCCAAACATGTTTGAATAAGCCAGCTCTCTTTGCTTATAACTAAGACTTTCATATGCAGGTGCAGTGTATATTTCACCTTTTAGATTTGACAGAGCTTCCGGCTTTGTTCTCATAAAGTCTATTATCATGTCATTGAACTGAAGAGTGTCCCAAAGTCGGGCGTTATCGAAATCTTTTCTGCTTCTAAAGTGCTTCCTATTTCGCATCAAAAAATTCAATGAAAGTCCTAGCAATATTCCTGCTTCCGCTCCTTCTGTAAGCGCTTCCATCTGTGAAAAATGTAATGGCGTGCTGTCACCATACATAAATGCCCCTGCTAAAATTCCATATATTGCTCCCGTTATTGGATTGTCTGGCATGAACCTTCCAGCCTGACTCGTCATTAGATGAGAGGCATTTGGAACTATTTCGGAAAGATCAAGTATGTTTAGATTGTGTCCCATATCAAATGAGCGAGGCAGATATTTCTTAAGACCTCCATATTGGGTTCTTCTTAACTTTTCAGCCTCCTCGAATAAAGTTGTTTTAGGGTTTGATATTACCTTGTGTATTAAAGGATTAGCTCTGAATTCGTTAAGTATTGATCGTGTTTCAAGAGGTATTTTATCTCGGTTAACCTCAGAATTTTCATTAATCTCAAGGTTTGAGACATGCAAATTGTACCATCTTTCGAATAGGCTTTGTACATCTGCCATATAT
>DAIEOU010000022.1 GCA_027348755.1 archaeon | reverse complement strand
GTCATAGCAAGACTGATGGTGGCAATACTGACCGCACCCCATACTTTCATTTTATCTCTTCTTTCCTGCTTATAATCTCTTTTATCATCTCTGGCTTGTTCAAAACCGGAGCAGTACTTATCTCAACAAGAGGGATTCCAAGTCTATCAAGTCGGTATATTGCATGCTCTTTCTCTTTCTTTACAACACGAGCAGAATCTTCTTCAAGTGCAATTGAGTCTATAGCTACTTTCCCAAAACTAGTGTCAATCCATCCGTCATGCCCTATTAAAACAGTGCGTTGAAAACCACTTGTATTACTTCCGTCTATCACTGTCTTTCTCATTACCTGCGTGTGTTGATAAATCTCACAATTCATCAATAATGCAACCTTCAATGCCTCATCTAAGGCTTCAGCATTAATCTCTTTTGGAGGCTCTTCATCAAGTTCTACAAGGCTTGTGCTTTCATTATGAGCCTCATAAACAAACTCTTTCCCAAGTCCTGCTTCATATTCAACAGCAGCATCAACTTCTCCTGTTTCTCCAGCCACGCGATGAAGCCTTCTTTTCACAACAAAATCCGGCTCATCACTTCTTAGATAATTAGGAGCTGCAGAAAATAGCTTTTCTTTAGAATCAATCTGCTGATGTATCTCAAGCCCAGCCTTAAGCCCTATTGCATTATAATCCATCAATCATCTGGGTTTACAAGATTATTAAAGATTGCCTAACCAATATTCAGAGTGCATCTATTACTTTGTCTAGTGTAGCTGATATTTTACCGCCCATAAAATCATAAAGTCTTCTTTCTCCGCTAGAAGGAATATTTGATTTCTGCCCGGTCCTCTCTCTCCATCCAATTATTGCATCATTCAAAAGATGAAAATACCCAAATCTTTCTCCCTCATAAATAACTGCAGAAGGTATTCCTGCACTATCTAAAATAAGGTTCTGAAGCATTCTAGAGGTTCTTCCGTTTGTGTCTCCAAATGGATGTATTCTGTCCAGATGAAGATGCGCATAGGATGATGCCTCAACTATACCTTTAGTATTTGAAGGAGTGCTTATTTCATTAACTTTGTCTACAAATCTCTGCATCTCAAGAGGAATTTTGTCAGGATATACTGGAGTCCACGTAGCTCCCGTAGGCCTTACAGCTTCAGTTATGCCTCTGAACTCCGCAAATTCACCAGCGTGATAATTAGGATCTATTCTAGCTGCAAGTTTTTGTATAAATTCACTAGAAACTTTCCCTAAATTTAGATTTGCCCTTCCCCAATAAAAAGCAGAGAGCATATTATTGTACATTTTACTCTGTTCCTTTCCGCTATGGCTTGAGTTAGGAGAAGATTTTGGCTCTTCAATTCTTAGCGAATGAGTTATAGCCTCATGGTTTATACAAGACTTTGTGCAGTTACCATTAAGTATATGACTTCGTGGATTTCTTTTTAGAATTTCAAGTTTCCTTGAAATCTCATCTAGTATATGCTCATTAGTAGCGTATATATGCATGCCATAATGTAGAAAAACAAATATATAAACCTTCCTACTTGTGACTACTAAACAGTTACATCTTATTATACTGGATTTATTGGAAGTTCTGGTTGAAACTCTCCGGAAAGGTTCTCAAGCATCTTTTCTTTGACATATTTCTTCCATCCATAATGTCCTAAAACAAATCCTAGCTTTACAAGCGCAGTTTCCGGAAGCATATCCTCCAAAAATATACATCCTGCGTCAAGCATATCTCTAGCGGTAGAGTAAACATACGGATCGACTCTTCCAAATGTCGTCTGTGAAGTTATGCATACTACTAGGCCTGAGCGTATGTGTTTCTTTATTATGGGAATCCAGCTTTGCAGACCTTCATTTCCTTGCACATGACCTAGCCCGGTTCCTTCTATAACAACTCCTTTATATTTTAAGGCATAAAAATCAAGAATGTCTGGACTCTGTCCAGGATAATACTTTATCAGTGCTACTTTATCAGTATATGCTGTGTCTATCTCTGACATTGAATTTACATCTTTCTTTTTGTATTTCTGCATAAACTCTATCCTATTCGGCCATACCTTTGCAAGAGGCCCTGTGTTTATAGGCTTGAATGCATCTCTTCTTGAAGAATGCATTTTCTTTACCTTTGTTCCCCGCAAAGCAAAGCAATAGTCATCGTTTATAGATGCATGGCCTACTAGCATCACTTCAGCTGCATCGGAAAGCGCAGCTCGAGCAGCACACTGCAGATTTAGATTTGCATCGCTGCTTGCCCGGTCTATACTTCTTTGGCTATATGTTAATACAACTGGCTTGTTTATTCCGTTTATGAAAAAAGATAGTGCTGCAGCAGTATAATGTAAAGTATCAGTACCATGCGAAACTATTACTCCTTCTATTTCCTTATCATCGAGCATAGGCTTTATTGTTTGCGCGAGCTTTATCCAGTGCTCACTTGACATGTTCTCAGAGAACATCTTGAAAGGTATCTCTAGAGATTTTATGTTTACCATGTTAAGAAGTTCAGGATAAAAACTGAGAAACTCATTAACATCAGTTATTGGCTTTACTCCTCCAGTGGCCTGGGAAGCCTTGCTCGCTATTGTTCCTCCAGTTATTATAAGCCCGATCTTAGGAAGACCTTCTTTCTGTTTTATCTCCACATGTTTCTGTTGAGTAGAATATTTTTTTATTATTTCATATCCAAGTATGTTTTCTTTCTTTAATCCGATGTTATATCCAGAAGAAAGTTTGATAAGAACTATCTCATTGTCAGGGCTCTCAAGCACCGTGCCTTCCATTTCTTCAAGGGCAAGCCTGAATCTTAAAACATCTCCAGGTTTGTAATCCACATCTACCATTTTAGTAACTCTTTCCTACATAAGCCCAGTAATCGGCTTTCTTCCCACAAACTATGCATTTCTCATTTCCCTTCACACTGTCCTTGTCAGATATGAACATGACTTTTGCTCCTCCGGTGTCTGCCTTAACCTGATCCTCACATTCAACACGTTTACAAAGAGGTGATATGCCAACCATCTTCGCAGATATAATCTTCTTCAACTCTGAAATTGAATCTGTCTTTTTTACCTTTGACTCGAATAGCTTCTTTGAACGAGCATACAAATTATTCTGTATATCTTCAAGTGCTTTATCAACGAACTTCTTTATATCCTTGAGGGAAACACTACTTTTTTCTCCTGTGTCTCTGCGCACTACCACTGCCTGTTTTTTCTCCAAGTCCTTGGGACCAATCTCTATCCTTATCGGAACTCCCTTTAATTCCCATTCATTAAACTTGAATCCTGGATTATACTGCTCTCTACTGTCAACGAATGCTTCAAACTCTGAAAGCTCAGACTCAATTCTCTTGGCTTCCTTAAGCACTTTATCCCTTGAATCATCAAAATATATAGGTACTATCACTGCCTTGTTTATTGCCATTCTTGGAGGAATTATAAGTCCCTTAGAATCTGAATGCACTGCAAACATTGCTCCAAGCATTCTTGTAGATATAGCGTAAGTGTTTTGGTGAGCATATTCTTGCTTTCCGTCCTTATTAAGGAATTTTATATCATATGCCTTTGCAAAATTCTGTCCATCATAATGGAAGCATGGACCTTCTATAACTCTCCCATTCACAAGTATATAATGTATTTTTGTTGAAGCAACTCCTCCTGCAAACTTTTCTTTTTCTGTCTTTCTTCCAGACACGCCGTAAAGAGCCATCTCATTGCTACAGAAATCATCATATGCATTAAGAACTGCGCTTCCTTCAGCCCATGCCTCTTTCTCTGTTGCAAGTACTGTATGGAGCTCATTCCATAAAAATTCTCGAGTCCTAAAGAAAGGTACTGGATGCCTGAACTCTGCCCTTACAACATTGTTCCATTGATTTATCTTCAATGGAAGGTCACGCCAACTTCTTATCCATTTTGAGAAAGAAGGATACATTATAGTCTCACTAGTAGGTCTTATAGCAAGTTTCTCTGCAAGTTCAGTATCTCCTATACGTGTTACCCAGGCTACTTCCGGAGAGAAGCCTTCAACATGTTCTTTTTCTTTGTTAAGAAATTTTTCAGGTATGAAAAGAGGGAAATAAGCGTTCCTTATCCCTAAGGGCTTGAATCTTTTGTCCATTCCAGAAATGACTTTCTCCCACAATGAATATGCATTAGGCTTGAATACAATACATCCAGATACTTCAGTATAGTCTGCAAGGTCTGCCTTAAGCATTAGCTGCGTAAACCATTCTGAGAAATCGTCCTTGTCTGCCGTGAGACCCTTTATGTCTTTTTCCGAGTTCTTCTTATTTCCTTTCATAGCCATACCTATTAAGGCAGTTTATTAAATCTTACTTTCAAAGAAGAATGGCCCTACGAGGAATCGAACCCCGGTTTTCCGGTCCGAAGCCGGATAGTCTATCCACTAACTTATAGGGCCTTTAATCTGAAGAAAATGAAGACTTTAAAGCTATTTGCTTATCCGCCTATGTATACCGCACCTGCAACAGAAGCAAGTATGACTATTATGGATATTATCTGCCTCAAACTCATCTTCTCTCTCAAGAATGCTTTTGCCATTATTAACAAGAATACTGGAGCTAGTATGAACATTGTTGTAGTGAATATTATTCCATACGTCTGATATCCGCTGTAAAGTATCATTCTGTATATAACCCACATTATACCTACAATGAATATAAGCGCTCCGTTCTTTGCTCCTATTCCATTCTTTACTTTTGGCCGATATATAGCAAGAAGTATTACTAGAACCGAAGAGCATCGTATGAAATAAAGAGTAAATGGAGAGAGATAATTTAGAACAGGTCCCGAAGCCACAAGTTCTACTGCATAAAAGACATTTCCTAAAAGTAAGGCTATAGCATATCTGTTGAAAGTTATATGCTTCTTCCTTATATGTCCTAATATAAGTGCAACACTTGCTAATAATGATAGTGCAAATACGTATATGTTGCCTGTTCCAAATACTGCTGAAGCTAGAAGTATTGTAAAAAGAGGTTGCATGAGCCATATTGGCTCGAAATCTATTATTTTCTCTCCCTTAAGTGCATAATATGTACATAGATTTGCGGCGGTAGAAAATACTACTATGGTTATAATCAAAACTAAGTCTATCCCTGTAAAAGCTCCAGATTTTGCACTCCATAGAAAATAAACAAGCGGAAGCATTGCAACAACAATTGAAAGAAAACTAAGTGTTGTATAAAGTCCAGAACTCAGCTTTTTATTCTTAAGTATATGCTTCTCTATTGCAGTACCTGCTGCTTCTATAACTGCTCCAAATATAGGAAGCTGGAGCATTATCTCAACATCCTCTCAAGTACTCTTTTTGCAAGAGAATAGTCTGCTCTTTTTTTTGTACGTTTCATTATATCTCCGAGAAGAAAATTAAGTGCTGCACTCTGCCCGGATTTATAGTCTTCAGCAGCTTTGGTATTCTCCTTTATAGATTCAAGTGCTACCTTTTCAATCTCTTTCTCATCATTTATCTTTCCTTCTCCAGCACTAGGCATTTTACTTTCGGGATAGAAAGAGTTTAACATTTCTTTGGCCTTCAAAGGAGTTATTTTTCCATCTTCAAGCAATTTCAAAAGCGCTGCGAAATGCTCTGGCTTTATCTTTGAACTATCAAGTTTTGACTTATGATAATTAAGAACTCTTAGAAGCTCTACACTTATCCATGAAGCTGCGAGATTGACTTGTGCTCCCTTGCTTATTACATCTTCAAAAAACTCAGCTATATCCACATTTTGCGTAAGAATTTCAAGAGCCTTGTCATCTAGCTTATACTCTTTTTTGAACTTTGATATTTTTACAGTTGGAAGTTCTGGCATTTTTTTTATTATACCTTCTATAAAATCTTTCTTAAGCACTAAAGGCTTAAGGTCAGGGTCAAGGATGAATCTATAGTCTTGAGCTTCTTCTTTACTTCTCATCCTTTCTGTTTTTCCTTTCTTCTCATCGAACCTTCTTGTATGCTTCTCCTTGTTTCCTTCATTCATCTGCCTTTCTATCTCATAATCTATAGCTCTCTCTATACTCTCAAAAGAATTTATGTTTTTTATCTCTACACGTTCTGTTTTTTTAGGTATACTTACATTTACATCTACTTTTATTCCAGCGTCCGGATCCACTGCCTTAAGGTAAGAAAGCGCATGCACTAGTTTCTTAAGCCATTCTACAACTTCCTTAGAGTTCCTAAAATCTGGAGCAGTGACTATTTCTACAAGCGGAAGTCCCGAGCGATTATAATCTATGTTTCCAGTATCTGGTTCCCAAGAGGCAGGGTCTTCCTCTAGATGCATACTGCTTATGCGTATCCCTTCAAATTTTCCCTCAACACCCAGGGGTTCTGCAGCAGAACCTGAAAGGGTATTTTGGTATCCTTTAGGCAAGTCAGGCCATGAATAATGCTTTCTCTGCCATGGAAGATATTCATTTATAGAACATCCTAAGGCAATTCCTATCTGTGTTGCCTTCTCAACAGCTTCTTTAAGAGGAGAAAGAGGCTTTGCCCCTGGCTGTCCAGTACATATAGGGCATATGTTTGTGTTTGGCTTAATTCCCTTTTCACGAGAATTTAAACAATTGCAAAAAAGCTTCTTTTCAGTCACAAGATAAACATGTATTTCAAGCCCTATCATTCCTTCTGACTTCTGATTGCCTGATTTCATACCCTGAATAGAAGTGGGCTCTATAAAAACCCTACTTTGCGAAGCTATTAGCTATAAGAAGTGGGAACAATAGAGTAGCATCCCCGAATACTTTTACACTTTTCGCATTAGGGAGTATCTTTCCCCAAGAAACTGCTTCTTCTGGTAAGGCACCTGCGTCTGATCCATCGAACTCTTGTGAATTATTCATATACACTGCATACTCGGCTCCATTCCTAAGCATAAGTGCATTAAGTATAGCATGTTTTACAATACCCGAACCTATAACCAAAGCCCCTGCTTTCTTAAGGCCTATAGTTGAGTCATTCAACATTTTAACATCCTCTGCTATAT
>DAIEOU010000021.1 GCA_027348755.1 archaeon | reverse complement strand
GCAAATACTTAAATTGCAATGTTCCAAGCCAAGAAGCTTTACAATAAGCTCAGTACATGATGTAGCACATAACTATTTTAATTTAGATAGAAAAGACAATCTTGAGATTATGGGCTCGACTGAATATGGCCTAAGATGGTTTGGAAGAAGAAAGATGGCCTACGTTAACCTAAAATCTGCAATGAAATTGGTACAACCATACTTGGAAGGTGAAGTAAAAAGAAAGATGGTCGTAACAGTAACTTTAGACAGAAGATTAGTTGAAAAAGTACAAAGAGAGTATTTTGAAAACTTGAGGTAGGATAAGCTATAAAAAGCCGTTTGCCGTCGTATAAAGAGAAAAGATGGTGGAAATAAAAGATATAAAGGGTATAGCAACGCTTCTTCGACGTGACGTTCTCGAATCTACTAGTGCAGCAGGAAGTGGACATCCCACGTCGTGTTTGTCAGCAGCAGATATAGTAGCAGCATTGTTCTTCAGCGAGATGAAATACGATATACATGATCATAATAATCCCGATAATGATGAATTTGTTTTAAGCAAGGGTCATGCGGCTCCTTTGCTTTATGCTTCTCTGAAAAGAGCTGGCTGCATTCGCTCTGAGCTCCTACACTTGCGACAGTTTCACAGCCCTTTAGAAGGACATCCAATGCCTTCCGCGCTTCCATGGGTAAAAGTTGCCTCAGGATCTTTGGGACAAGGCCTATCTGTTGGAATTGGAATGGCTCTTGCCGCGCAGATACAAAAAAGAAAATACAGAACGTTTGTTCTTCTTGGAGACAGCGAATGTGCTGAAGGGCAGGTTTGGGAAGCTGCACAGCTTGCAGTGCGTTATGGCCTAAACAATCTTACAGCCATAATTGACGTTAATGGACTAGGACAAAGAGGTCCAACAATGCTTGGGCATAACACACATGCATATAGAAAAAGATTTGAAGCATTTGGATGGGACGTTAGCGTTATAGATGGACATGATGTAAGACAGATTCTAACAGCCTTAAGAAAGAAGAGTGAAGGACCGCATGTAATCATAGCAGATACAATAAAAGGAAAAGGAGTATCTTTCATTGAAGGAAAAGAAGGATGGCATGGCCGAGCTTTGAATGCCACAGAGCTTCAGAACGCTCTAAAAGAGCTTAATATACCTGAAATTGTTAATATACATATAAATAAGCCTGAAAAAAGTCGTGTAAGAAGAATAACTGAAGTACATTCTGAAAAAACTGAATACTCTAAGGCTGAACAGTATTCAACTCGCGAAGCATACGGAAACGCATTAAGAAGAATAGCTTCTTCAAATCCCTATACTCTTGTACTAGACGCAGAAGTTAGCAATTCAACTCATGCAGATTCTGTTAAAAAAATTCTCCCTAAACAATTTCTCGAGATGTATATAGCTGAACAGAACATGATAAGCACTTCTTTAGGTTTAGCTGTGAAGGGACATAGAGTTTTTGCCTCAAGTTTTTCAGCTTTTCTAAGCAGAGCTCACGACCAGATAAGGATGTCTGCACTCTCTGGAGCATCATTTGTCATATGTGGAAGTCATGCAGGTTGTTCTATAGGCGAGGATGGTCCTTCACAAATGGGACTAGAGGATATATCAATGTTCAGGTCTATTCCCAATTCAACTGTTCTTTATCCTTGTGATGCAATATCCACAGAGAAACTTGTAGAACTAGCTTACAAGAATCATTCAGGAATAAACTACATAAGGACAACCCGTCCAAAAAGTCCCTTAATATATTCAGGAAATGAAAAATTTGAAATTGGGGAGTTTAACATTATACATAAAACTGATAATGACTCTCTTGTAATTGCAGCTGCAGGTATAACTTTGCCAGAAGCTCTAAAAGCTTCACACTCTCTTGCTGAAAAAGGCATCAATGCTTCAGTACTAGATATATACTGCATAAAGCCATTCAACTCAGAAAAATTCAGAAAGTTTGTTTCTGAGCATGGGAATAAACTTGTTGTTGCAGAAGATCATTATACTGAAGGAGGAATAGGCGAGTTACTTTCATCAGCATTGTCTGGAACGGGAGCAAAAATATCATGCCTTTCAGTAAAAAAAATACCTCATTCAGGTACGAAGGATGAACTTCTTACTGCATATGAAATAGATTCAAAAGCAATATTCAAATCTGCAAAAAAAATAATCAATTAGAATTTTTTATATCTTCTTTATTCTTTCCTGCAATAAGATGCGGCATGCTTTCATTCATTCCAGACTGCGTAATCTCTATAAAATCTGCCTTTCCTCTCATCTTATCTAT
This sequence comes from archaeon, assembly GCA_027348755.1. Taxonomy (GTDB): domain Archaea; phylum Nanobdellota; class Nanobdellia; order Pacearchaeales; family GW2011-AR1; genus DAIEOU01. The sequence goes on along the minus strand of DAIEOU010000021.1, from coordinate 4,739 downwards.
GCTATCAGCTCCAAGATATGTCATCCCAGATGCTAAGCCGCCAAGGAATTTTTTCACTATATCTCCAACAGGACCTTTGCATTCAACAAAAGTAGATTCTCCTTCTACACTTATTATTTCTTCCTTTTTCCCATCTATCTCCTGCTTTCTAAGAGCAGCCTCATAGCTTGCCATACCTCTAAATTTTTTGTATTTCCTACCATTTTTTATTATTATTTCGCCAGGAGCCTCATCAGTTCCTGAAAAAACACTGCCAAGCATAACGCTATCTGCTCCAGCCCCTATTGCTTTTACAACATCTCCGGGCTGTTTTATACTTCCATCTGCACATATAGGTATCCTTCCTTGAGTAGCTTCATACGCATCCATTACAGCAGTTATTTGAGGGACTCCAGCACCAGTCATGAGCCTTGTGGTGCATAGAGAGCCGGGTCCTATTCCAACTTTTATTGCATCAGCTCCTTTAGATATGAAATAATCTGCAGCATCCTTTGTGGCTATGTTTCCAGCCATTACATCAACTTTAAAGTTTTTCTTTATCCATTCAAGAACGCTTCCAACAAGTTTTGAATGTCCATGTGCAACATCTAGAACAAGTATATCTACACCAGCTGAAACTAACGCTTTAACACGGCTTTCATAATCTTTCACTCCCACGGCAGCCGCACATAAAATTCCCTCTTTCTTTACCTTTGCAACCTCTTTTGCCTGATCTTCAACACTCATGAATCTGTGTATAACACCAAGCCCTCCAAGTTTTCCAATTGATATTGCCATGCAACTTTCGCATACAGTGTCCATATTAGCTGCAATCAAAGGAATGTCTATGAAATAGTTTCTAGTAACACGTGTTCTAAAAGCAACGTCCTTTCGCGATCTAACTTTATTATACTTGGGAGTTATAAGAACATCATCATAAGCCAGACCTTTTCCAATAATCCTAGCCATGCCTTGTCTCATACATTGGCCGTGTTTAAATATATACCGCATCAGGACAATAATATTTAAAACAAAATCAGGCATACAAAAAGCATGGAATCTATGTCTTATGAGTCTAATAAAAAAGATTTTAATTTTCCTGAAAATAGTATTTATGATAGTTTCATTGAAAAAATTCTCCCAAGAACTTCAAGGCACGTTGATAAGCTGTCAAACATATTATTAGAGAAGGGAGTATATAGTGCATTGAAACATGATAGTTACGTAACTTGGAAGACATTTACAAATAGAATTACTCAACTGGGATGTATATTGAGGATAGCAATTTCATACGATATAACTGAAGATGACAGAGATAGAAGATCCATAGACCTTGCAAAAATAAGATATGCAGAAGCTGAAAGAAGAATAGAGTCTCTTTTCTAAAGAGAATGATAAATTTATATATCTCTTAAACGAGAATACTAAAAATGAGGGTAGCAATAAACGGTTTTGGTAGAATAGGAAAAGAGTTCTTTCTTGCATGTATGAAGAAAGGGTTTAAAGGAGATTTTGTAATAAACAATATTGCAGATATAGAGTCGATGGTTTATACCCTAAAATACGACTCAGTTCATGAAGCTCCAAAGGCGAATGTAACCTATGGAAAAGATTACATAAAATTCGGAAATAAGAAGATAAAAGTTTACCACACAAAAGACCCTTCTTTGCTTCCTTGGAAAGCAGAAAAGATAGACCTTGTTGTTGAATGCACTGGCTTGTTTACACATAGAGAAGATGCTGAGAAACACATTCAAGCAGGAGCGAAAATGGTTCTTATCTCTGCCCCCGCAAAAGGACAAGATTGCACTTACGTTTACGGTATAAACAAGCTAGACAAGAAAGCAAAAATAATATCTGCAGGAAGCTGCACAACTAACTGCGTAACTCCCATGGTCAAGATTCTAAATGATGCTTACAAAATAGAAGCAGCAAGTTTTGTAACAACTCATGCTTACACCTCAACTCAAAGGCTTATAGATGCATATAGCGATAAAGACCCAAGAAGAGGCCGAGCTGCAGCAGAAAACATTGAGCCGTCTACTTCGGGAGCATCTATATCAGTAGTTGAAGCAGTCCCAGAGTTAAAAGGAAAACTAGATGGATATGCCCTTAGAGTCCCAGTAGCAGATGGTTCTATATCAACTCTAGTTGTAAAACTTAAGAAAAATCCTTCAAAAGATGAGATTAACGCACTATTCAAGAAGATGGCATCAAGCAAATACAAAGGAATAGTTGAATATTCTGGAGACGCAATAGTTTCATCAGATATAATAGACAATCCAAATTCATGCATATTCGATTCTACTCTTACATATGCTACAGCAGGTCTAGTATCTGTTGCCGGATGGTATGACAACGAATGGGGATACGCAAACAGGCTTGCAGATATAACATTTGAGATATCAAAGAGATGAAATACCCAAGAAAGATTGATTCTATAAAATTGAAAGGTAAACTTGTTCTTTTAAGAATCGACATAAACTCTCCCGTAGTTGAAGGAAAAGTTGTTGACAATGCACGTTTTGATGAGGCTGCAGAATCAATAAAATATCTTCTTAATAAAAAGGCTAAGCTTGCAATACTTGCCCATCAAGGAAGAAAGGGAGATAGAGATTTTACAGAGCTTGAGCAGCATGCTAAAATATTATCAAGACATTTAATGAAGAGGATAAAATACGTACCTGATCTTTTCGGACATAAAGCCGCGTCTTCAATAGAGGCATTGAAAGAAGGTGAAGCAATACTTCTTGAGAATGTAAGAGAATACAAAGACGAGTTCGATTCTTCTGGGGGGAGATTCAATCAGCTTTCAAAAAAATTTGACATTTATGTAAATGATGCTTTCTCAGTTTCACACAGAGAACAGGCAAGTATTATGATTCCTCCTAAGATAATACCTGGATACGTGGGAATAAATCTATCAAAGGAGATAGATGCACTTAGAAAGTTCAAGATAAAAAACGGGCGGTCAGTATTTTTAATAGGGGGTGCAAAAGTGAAAGATTATATTCCATTGTTTGACAATCTCAAAAATAAAGATGCAAGCGTTCTTGCTTCAGGGATACTTGCAAATATACTTCTCGTATCTAAAGGAGAAAACCTCGGATATGAAAACATCTGGCTTAACAAAAATAGATTCTATGAACTAATTCCGGAGCTTAAAAAAATAGTTGAAAAATATACCTCTCAGATAATACTCCCAATAGATTTCGCACTTGGAAAAAAGGACGTAGAAAAAACAAAGAATAGAACAGAAAAGTCAATACTCTCTGCTCCATTCAAAGAAAAGATATGGGACCTTGGAGAAGAAAGCATATTAGAATTTAAATCGAAGATAAAAAAAGCCGATTTCATATTTATGAAGGGTCCTTTAGGCTATTCAGAGAATAAACTGTTTAGTAAAGCTACAGTTGAGATTCTTAAAACAGTATCTTTAAGGGCCAATAACCGAAATGTGACAAGCATTCTAGGTGGAGGTCATTTAACTACGACAATGCAAAAATACAGAATAAAGAATAATTTCTCACACATAAGCACATCAGGTGGAGCCTTGATAGCATACCTCTCTGGCAAAAAACTTCCTGGAATTGAAGCGCTAAGATAAAACTGGTTAAATTGACTTCAACAGTAAAGAATAAGCCGTCTTTGGATTTTTTGAATTGAATATGTAAGATCCAGATATTATTACATTTGCGCCTGCTGAAGATAATTTTTTTATATTTCCAAGCTTGACTCCACCGTCAACCATTATAGGTTTATTTGTAATATTCCTAGTGAATTTAATTCTCTCAAATATTTTTCTATCAATACTTTGTTTTTCTTTTCCAGGATGCACACCCATTATGAGAAATCCGTCAGCCTTATCTGTTAAATTCTTGAGTCTGCCTATTGAAGTTTCAGGATTTATTGCTATGAATGCTTTCATCTTAAGTTTGTGTGCAAGCTTTATCAGACCCTCTGCATTTTTCCCAGAAGTTTCAATATGAAAAATGACTGATTTTGCTTTTTTTTGAGAAGCATATTTAATATAATCTTCTGGACTATCAACCATCAAATGCACTTGTGCTCCTTTAAAATTAGGAAGCAACGATATCCCCGGACTCTCTGATTCAACAAAAAATCCATCCATTATGTCAACATGAATCTTATTATGCAGCTTTCGTGCAAGTCTAAACCTCACGTCAAATCCCTCAAGGGTTGTTGCAAAAACACTTGGGATTATTTCAGTTTTCATACTGTTCAATCTTACTCACACGTCGAGTGTAAGGAGAATGATTCTTGAATCTTGCTTTGAACCAGGCAGATGTTATCTTTGAAGCCTTCCTGAAACTTGTCCTGCGAGACCTTAAGCACAGAATGTTTGTATCATCATCACTTCTAGATGCAATTGCCGTAGAAACGTCTGCCGCTAAAACTGCCCTTGCCCCTTTAACTTTATTCGCTGCAATTGCCATACCTGCTCCGCTCCCACAAAGTAATATCCCCAAAGAACCTTTATCAGAGACTACCTTCTCTGCAACTTTAAAGGCATAGTCTGGATAATCATCTCCATCCTTGAATTCATCCGGACCTAAATCCTCAAATGATATCTCCTGCCTCGCAAGCCAATCCTTAAAATTCGACTTAAACTTGAAACCTGCGTGATCAGAACCAATATATACTTTCATTTCACCTCTTCAAAAAAAGTAATTCAGAGTTTAAAAGCCTTCACTCTGCCACGATAATATATAAAAAAGGTAGTTTGCAGCTGAATATAT
>DAIEOU010000020.1:288-7170 GCA_027348755.1 archaeon | reverse complement strand
TATGTATTCTCTTTAAAAAACGGACGCTTATTTGTGACTGGAGATAAAGAGTTTGAAAACTTTCCGAATGTTGAATTTAAGAAGAAGTAACTCTCTGAAAATGTGGTGGATTGTTACCCGTTGAGTCCTGACGTTTTCTGTATTACATAGCTTTAAATAGCGAGTTTTGTGCATAACAATATCGCATTGTGCGATCGTGTAAAGAAATAGATAAACACTATTTCTTTTTTCAGATACAGACGAAACGAAGATTATACGAGAGAACAATTTGATACGATTAGAATAAAATGGAAAGTTTCAGAAAATTAGGCTTGAGTGAAGAACTCATTCATGCATTGGCAGATGCTGGTTTTAAAGAACCTAGCGAAATACAAGAAAAGGCAATACCTTTAGTCGTAGCAGGGCATGATGTTATAGGAAGCGCTGCAACAGGAAGTGGAAAGACTCTTGCATTTGGAGCTGCTATTCTTGACCATGTACATAAAAATCCAGGACAGGGAATACAAGCGTTGATAATAACTCCAACAAGGGAACTTAGTGAACAAAACGCAAAATCCTTATTGAAATTCGGGAAATATCTTAATGTAAATATAGCTGCAGTTTATGGAGGCGTTTCATATGAACCTCAATATCGTGCAATGAAACGAGCAGACATAGTTACTGGGACTCCAGGAAGACTTCTTGATCATCTGAGGGATGGAGCTCTGGATTTAAGCAGACTGAAATATCTCGTTCTAGACGAAGCAGACAGAATGTTAGATATGGGATTTATAGAGGACATAACTGCAATAATAGAAGCTTGTCCTAAGAAAAGACAGACTCTTCTCTTCTCAGCAACGATGTCTCCAGACATAAATCATATGGCTCAGAAATATATGCAAAATCCTCAGGAAGTGGGGGCTGTAAGTCATGTGGATCCAAGTAAACTTAAGCAGGTATATTATGATACTCCTCAAGATATGAAATTCTCTTTGCTTATTCACTTGCTTAAGAATGAGCACCAAGATCTTGTAATGGTATTCTGTAACACAAGAAGAAATGCAGACTTAATAACAAAGAATCTAAAGAGATATGGAATAGGAGCGATGGCAATACATGGCGGGCTTTCTCAGAACAAGAGGAACAGTACTATAGACCTTTTCCATTCAAAAGACATCCGCGTTCTTGTTTGCACTGACGTTGCTGCTCGTGGTCTGGATATAAAGGGTGTTTCACATGTTTACAATTATGATATACCTAAATCAAGCAAAGAATACGTTCACAGAGTTGGAAGAACTGCAAGAGCAGGAAAAGATGGAATAGCTGTGAACATTGTATCAAGAAATGATTACATGAATTTCAAGGAAGTTCTTTCTGATGAATCTCTGCAGATAGAAAGTGTTGAGATGCCTCAGATAGAAAGAGTGCAAATATCATTTAGAGATGACAGACAAGGCAGATTCGGACATGGAGGAGGATTCGGAGGAAGAAGATTTGGAGGAGGATTCGGAGGAAGAGGGTTCGGAAGAGGGAGAGATCAGACTGACAGAGGGTTCGGAGAGCGCAGATTTACAGGCGGAAGTAGACACGGAGCAAGGCGCAGCCCATACAGCGGCGGAAGTCGTGGTGGTGGAAGCCGAGGAAGAAGTTTCGGAAGAAGCGAGAGAAGATTCTGATTATAAAATTGCTCGCTTAGTATAATACGCCGACAGTCTTATATTGAATGTCTGAGAATCTTATTGGGCTGTCTGGAATGTCTGAGCTATCTCCTTTAGTTATAAAATAAAGACCTTTGGAGTCATATCCTTTTTCCACAACACGATGAACTATTATTATTCCTGATTGATTGAAACTTATTATATCTCCTACATTTATCTGACTTTCATTTGTTGGTTTTATCTCTATGCCATGCGCATTCTCGTTAAGCATAGGCATCATGCTTCCAGTATTTGCATAATTGCTTATAGTAGCGTTTTGAATGTATATAACAACGTGATTAGGATATGCAGTTATGTTATCTGTATATATTCCTGCAGAAGGAGCAGATATCACATTAGAAGTTATTCCAATTGAAGGGGAAAACTGAATAAAGAGAGCAGAAGTCAAAACTACTCCTACAAAAAATCCAAGAAGAATCAAAGTTTTATCCATAACAAAGCATATTTTAAGTTAAACTGGGAAACCTGCGATTTCCTCCTCTGATCTTACTATGCCTTCTATGCCATCTATAGCATTAGTAAGTGCTGTGAAGTATCCCCTAAGTGCACTTTCCTCTGATGAAGAATTTCCAAAAGTTGTTAGAAATCTCGAATATTTATCTCCCTTGATAAAATCAATCGGAGCTCCTGAAGTGCCTGTAATTTCGGCGTAACTAAGAAGATAATGATCTGGATTGTGCAATTTAAGGCGCATATACTCTTGGGATATGCTTTCTAGGATTGAATAGTCTGACTCCATAATAAAATTCTGGGTATCCAATATAAAAAGATTAGCGTATTTTTGTATATACTTATTTGCCGAATATTCTCTTCCAGAAGGACTTCTTTTCAGGCTCAACGTTTGGCATGACCTCATACTTTATCTCTGGCTTTGTCTCAAGGACAGGAGCCTTAGAAGCAAGCTGATTTTCAACGAATTTTATGGCTTTTTCAACTTCTAGCTTTGAATGTCCTTGTTTGACAAGTGCCCATTTAAGGGATTCAACTGTATATCCTTTCTTAACATTCTTGTTTATGTATTCAACAAGGTCATCAAGATAATTCTTGTCCTTTTTCATCTGGAATAAAATTAATTCTAGTTTAAAAACATTATCTCATTAAGAAATATTGAATATATTCTCGTTTGCAATAGCCTTTGCAAGCTCTAGTTTTTGTTTTGACTCTGCATATAAAGTCATTATTTTTTCTCCTTTTGACACTTTTTCTCCAACGTGCTTATGAATATAAATTCCAGCTCCTTTTTCATATGGGCAACCAAGGGTCTTTGCAAGAGAGTTTATCTCCCTGTTTCCTATCTTCCTTACTTTCCCTGATTTTTTGCTTATTATATCTAGAGTATGCGGAGCTTTTATCAGAAGATTTGTTTTACCTTGGGCTTCGACTATTTTTGTGAAAGCTTTCATGGCTTTTCCAGACTCAAGTATTTCCATTGCTAGTTTCTTACCTTGCCCGGGTTTTGCCTTTCCTGTAAGTTCGAGCAATTCAGCCGCAAGAAATACTGATTTTTTCTCTAAATCTTCGGGATAATCCTTTCTGTCTAATACGCTTAGAACATCATACATCTCAAGAACAGGACCTATGCCTCTACCTATAGGCTGACTACCGTCTGTTAAGACTACGCGCATCTTTTTTCCGAATTTTTTTCCTGCAAGGATAAAATCTTTCTTTAATTTTAAGGCTTGGCTATGAGTTACCTTTGCTCCGGGGCCGTAGGGTATGTCTATGAGTATATGCGTACTTCCAGCAGCTATCTTCTTTGAAAATATAGATGCAAGAAGCTGAGGAACAGGATTAATATCAAGTGCGCGTTCTATCCTTATCATCATGTCATCTAAAGGCGCAAGGCTGAAAGCTCCTCCCCAGACTATACATGCTCCAGCTTTGTTGACAACCCTCTTAACTTCAGATGCTGAAAGTTTCACCCTTGCTAGAGTTTCCATTGTATCTGCAGTTCCGGCAGCGCTTGTTATTGATCTAGAAGAAGTTTTTGGAATTAATATTCCAGCTGCAGCGCATATAGAAACAACTATCGGAGTAGTTCTATTTCCTGCAACGCCTCCTATGCAATGTTTATCTGCGACTATCTTAGAATTCCAATGTAAGGTGTCTCCTGTAGAAACCATTGCACGAGTTAACCAGTATATCTCTTGAAAAGACATTCCCTTCTTCTGCACAGCTACAAGAAAATTGGCTATTTCAGTTTTGCCTATAAGGTTGTTTGCTACTGCATACACAAAATCGTTTATCTCTGACTCTGATAGATGTTTTCCAGACATTTTTTCTGCTATGGCTTCCAGAGCAGAGTCTTCTTTATTTTTTTTACCCATTTTTATTTCAACATGTGAATATGCTAATTAAAGCAGTATACTATCTTATCTTTCTTGTGTTTTTATTTGTTTTTTTCTTTGTATATATTCCTAGGAAAGTTACAAAGTAAGCTAGTATTAGTGGTCCTAGTATAAATCCTAGAAGTCCGAGTATGAGTGGTCCGCCTATCATCCCGATTAATATTACCACTTGAGATATATTTGATTTCTTTGCTACTATGTATGCCCTGAGAACATTATCTATTGTTGAGACTATAAGTAGGTTGTAAAGCAAATAGATTATTGCTGAAGTTGTATGGCCTTGAATGAACAAATAAATTGTTACAGGTATCCATATTAAAGGAGTGCCTATGAAAGGAAGTATTGCTAGTATTATTGCAAGGACAGTTATTGCAAAAGCATTTGGAACTCCGAATACTATAAGTCCAAGACCTGCTAGGAGTCCTTGGAATACTCCTACTACGACTTGCCCATAAAGTATAGATGTTGTAATGTCTTTGAATTGCTTGACCATTATCTTCTCATGAGATTTACTTAAAGGAGATATTGCTGAAGCAAAATTCCTGAAACTTTCATTATCTTTTAACGCAAAGAAAAATACTATCGCGACTATCGCTATCTTAACAAGTATAAGGAATATGAAGCTCAAATTAGAGTAATCTAAGGCAAGTGAGGAAAGAACTGAAGAAGTTATCTTGCTTATGGCCGCGTTTATGGTTATTGTTGCCTGAGATACAAATGCTGAAGAAGCAGTAGGAAGAAGAGAGCTTATTGCATGAGAAACATCTATGTTTTGAGAAGCAATGTAAAGTTGGAAAAGCTGATTGAAAAGTATAGGGACTATAAACCACAATGGAACAAGAATAATTAGTATGCCTATTCCAAGAGTTATGCTTGCAGCCAGGGAGTTACTCTTAACTTTCTTCTGTATTCTACTGAAAACTGGATAAAATATGTAAGCGAGTAGAAGTCCGCCTATCACTGACATGAGTATAGGGTTTATTACAAAGAAAGCCAACACGCCTAAAACTATAACCATTATAAGAAGTGCAAAACGTCTTATCCCCGAGCTTGATATGTTCATTTTACAAAAAGCAGGTTTTAGTATATAAACATTATCTGACTCGACGGAGAGGTCACTCAAAATGTTTAAAAACAACTGATTAGATTTGTGTATATGAAAAGTACTATAGAGGAGATATTTTCTGGAAATCCTGGGGAATCAGTGCATGGTGAATTTGTCAAATTCAGTAAGGGAGTTTTCCCTGATAGATATCTTGTCGAGTCTAAAAAGCAAAAAGATGGATGGAGTATAAAAACAGGTCCAGAGTATGCAAACTTTCTCGTAAGAAAATGCCTTGAGAAAGCCAAGGGCCCTGTCGAGGTTAATGGAGTTATAACTGCAACATTTGACGTTTCATCCAAGGCAAATTTCCCAATAGAGGAAGTTAAGAATGCTCTCGGTATAAAGAAAGCAGTTGTGAATGCTTCGGTTGATCCTTCTAAAGTTATAGAGTTAATGAACAGTTTTCCAAGAGCATTCTTTGCACTCTCATTTAGCATCCCAGGTACTGTTCTCAAGATAAAACCAAAAGCTCCTAAAAGTGCCAAACCTGCTTCCGGAGGAGATAAGGAGCTTAAGATAGACTTCTGCTCTCTAAAAACAGAGGATTCAGATATAGCAAAGAGTCTGCTTTTTGGTGTTGGAGAAACGAAGAAAGTTGTAATAAAACATGTGATATCTATAGACTCAATAGAGCTTCCTAAAGGAGTTAGCGACCCTGTGCAAATAAGAGAGAAGTCAAAGAGAAAGGGGAAAGTTACAAGGATAATAGATATTGAAGGTAGTCAGACAAAGTCCGAAGCAGATTTCTTTATATAAAAATAATTTCCATGTAAATATTCCAGATATGTTTATATATAGATAATACTCCATAATATCTAATAGTATTAAATATAACAAAATATATTTTATACTATAGAATATGATAAAATATTACTATGAAGGAAAGGATATCCGCTACAGTGAGTAAAGAGACTATTGACATAGTAAAAAAAGTACTGAAGAAAGGAAAGCATAGAAACATGTCACATGTTATAGAAGATGCAATATCAGAATACAATGATAAACACTCATAAAAAGGGGCAAGTTGCAATATGGGTAATAATATCCATAGCAATAGTAGCAATATTCGCACTTATACTTATACTTAGACCAGTTATAACCGGAAATCAACAGAGTGAAATAAATCCTCAGCCAGTTATATCTTCATGTATATCCGACGGGGTAAATGAAGCTGTAAGTTTAATGCTTCCGCACGGCGGTTTCATATATCCAAATAATTCTGCAAACTACAGCGGTGTTGAAGTAGCATACACATGTGAAAACACTGGCAATTATAAACCATGCATAAACCAACATCCAAGGCTATTCGATGAAATGGAAAGTCAGATAAGCACATATCTTAATCCTGTACTTGAAGGCTGCTTTAGCACAATAAGATCAGATGCAGAGAAAAATGGAGCTACAGTATACATAGGCCCTATGCAACTAAACACAAGCATTGAAGATGGTTACGTTCTTGTTGATGTATCTAGAAATGTTAGCATAACAAGAAATAATCAGACAAGCAATTATAATATTTTCAGCACGAGAGTTAAGAGCCCATTGTATTCACTTACAAGAGTTGCGCAAGAGATAACAAACCAAGAAGCCAACTATTGTTATTTTGAATACGTAGGATACATGCTCCTATATCCAGAATATAAAATATCAGTAACTAGGCTTCCAGATAGCACAAAAATATATTCAATAACAGACAGCAACACAAATAAAGGAATGAATATTACAATACGCG
>DAIEOU010000020.1:0-278 GCA_027348755.1 archaeon | reverse complement strand
GCGTCATACCCGCAGGAATGTAAAATGAGAAATAAAGGAATAGTTTATCTTGAAATTTTTCTTATGGTAAGTCTAAGTGCAGCTATATCTTATCAAATAAATAGTGCAGATTCAAAAACATTAAGCAGTCCTGCGTTAGACATGTTTGGACAGTTTTTTGGATATTTAGAAAAATTTCTCGACGTGCTTCCATCAGTATCTGCTGCGTCTATAGCAACTTGTATAACTACTAAAAGCGGAGCTAGTTGCCAAGAGTTTCCAGCTGACCAGTGCGATAG
>DAIEOU010000001.1 GCA_027348755.1 archaeon | reverse complement strand
CTAATGGCTGTGCTTAAAATATCCGACGCTAGAAAGCTTTCTGATAAGGAAAGAACAGATAAGCTTAAAGAGCTAAAGCTTGAACTTATAAAAGGAAGTGCAGCAAGCAACAAGGCAAAAGCAAAGACCAAAGAGATTAAAAGGGCAATTGCTAGATTGCTTACACTGATGAACACTAATGCGGAGGTGTCGACAAAGAACGGATGATAGGAGTTGACCCAAGGTTCGGCCTGCCTACTGACGCAGGAGTTTTCGAGGAGATTGCCAAGACAGATCAAAAGATTGTCGTTTCCACTGTCTCAAGAAGATATGGAAAGATTATCACCCTCGTGTCAGGGTTCGATAAGTCGTTCGACATAAAGGGCACCGCAAAAAAGCTCAAGGAAGAGCTCGCATGCGGAGGCACTGTAAAGGACGGCATAATAGAACTCCAAGGAAACCACAAGTTAAGGGTCAAGGACATACTCATCAAGCTGGGATTCCCGGCTGAATCAATTTCAGACTAACATGACAGAAAACAAAAAAACACACAAGAAAATGAATGAACAGGTAGCCTCAGCTCAGCACTCAGAGATTGTAAGAGGAAGAGGAAGAATGTTCGAAGGAACTGTTACAAAGAAGTTCCAGACAAGAGTTGTAATAGAAGCAGAGAGAACTGTATATCATCATAAGTATGAAAGATTCTTCAAGAAGAAAATGAGAATGCATGCTCGCCTTCCTTCTGGAATGGATATAAACGTAGGAGATTATGTGCGTGCTCAGGAATGTAGGCCTCTAAGCAAGATAATACACGCAGTAGTAGTTGAGAAGATAAGATCAGCACATCACTCACAGGAGGCAAAACAATGAAAGCAATCTCAGCAAAAGTAACTAGAGGACTTAACATAGGATCTAACGTTATAGCTGCAGATAACTCTGGTGCAAGAATAGTAAGAATAACCGGAGTAAAGCGCGGAAAGACAAACAAGGGAAGACAACAATATGCAAAAGTTGCAGACTTCGTAAAAGTCTCAGTACGTGCTGGAAAGCCAGACATGAAAGGGCAGGTTTTCGATGCTATAGTAATAAGGCAGAAGAAGCCTTACAGAAGATTAACTGGAGAACGTGTATGCTTCGAGGATAATGCTGTAGCTCTTCTAAAAGATGAGAAAGGAAATCCAAAAGGCACTCAGATAAAGGGAGCAGTAGCACGTGAAGTAGCTGAAAGATGGAAGGAGGTTGCGAAGATAGCTCAGTTCGTACTTTAATATGAAACAAGAATTTTCAACATCATGGCTATCAAGCACGCAACCAAGAAAGCAGCGCAAGTTCAGACTGAATGCACCATTGCATCAGAAACATATATTTTTAAGTGCTCACTTGTCAGATGAGCTGCAGAGCAAGTATGGAAGACGCGCAGCTCCATTGAGAAAAGGAGACGAGGTTCTCATAATGAGAGGCTCTTTCAAGAAGAAGAGTGCAAAAGTTAGTAAAGTTGATCTCAAGAGAACAAGAGTTGTCTTAGAGGGAATAACAAGAACAAAGAAAGATGGATCAAAAATAAATGTATATTTCCATCCAAGCGTTCTTCAAATTCAATCTCTTGAAGCAGGGGATAAAGAGCGCCTAGCTGCACTAAACAGAAAATCAGGAAACTCTAAGCCAAGCACGCAAGAGAATGTAGAAAAACAGAATAAAAATTCAAAGTCAAAGGAGTCAAACAAATAAAATGCACCAAACAAGAAGCGAATCAACAACCAAACTGCCAATAACAAGGAAAGGCACAAAGTATGTAGCACGTGCTTTAATTGCGCACAGAGATTCAGTTCCAGTAGTCATAGCTCTAAGAGACATGCTTGGATTGGCAGCGAATGCAAAAGAAGTAAAGGAAATGATAAAGGACAAGATAATATCCATAAACTGGAGACAGGTATTTGATTACAGAGAATCAGTTCAGCTTTTCTCAATACTGACTGTAGGCGGAAAGAATTATGTTCTAAGTTTCACAGAGACCGGAAAGTTCACTTTTAGCGAGTCAAAAGAGTCTAAGAAAAGATTATGCAAGGTAATAGGAAAAAGACTTGTAAACGGAAACAAGATTCAGATAAACCTACACGACGGTACAAACATAATCGGAACAAAGTCAATGAATACAAATGACTCATTGTATATTGACTCTGACGGAAAAGTGTCAAAGCATATTCCTTTGTCAGAGGCAAAAGAAGTTTTTGTCATACATGGAAAATATATAGGGCAGCATGGCGCTCTAAAGGCAGTAAAAGAAGGAAGTGCAATAGTATCTTTCAAGGAGGGCTCCGCAACATTACCCTTGCGTAGCATTATAGCAATATGACTAAACAATCACTAAAATCAGAAAGCAAGACTGCTTCAACAAACATGATGAGAACAATAAAGATAGAAAAAGTAGTCTTAAGCGCAGGTGGAGTTGAAGACAATCTAAAGAAAGCAAAGAAGCTTATAGAATTGATAAGCGGTACAAAGTCACAGATAGTTGAATCTCAGAAGAGAATACCTGCATTCAATGTTCGCCCCGGACTTGAAGTAGGCGTTTGCACTACTGTGCGTGGAAAGCAAGCTATAGAATTATTGAAGAGACTTCTTGGAGCTGTGGACAACAAGCTAAAGAGAAAGTCTGTTGCAAGTAATCATTTTTCATTCGGCATAAAAGAATACATAGAAATACCTGGAATGGAATACCAAAGAGACATAGGTGTTCGTGGCCTCAATGTAACAATAACATTCGCGCGTGCAGGCTTGCGTGTTCAGAGAAAGAAGATAAAAGTTGGACGCGTTCCTAAGAGACAGCATGTTTCAGCAGATGAGATAATGAAATTCATGGAGGGGCAGTTTAAGACTGCATTTATATAATGACAGCAAGTGATTGGAAGAAGGTTGCAGAACAGCTTAAAAACAAGCCAGTTGTTATGCAGAAGTTCACAAGGTTTAACAAGCCAAAAGACAGGAAGCAGGGAGTAGCAGCATTTAAGTGCGAGCGATGTGGTAGATTCGGAGCACATATAAGTCAGTATAATCTAAACTTATGCAGACAATGTTTCAGAGAGATCGCGGAGGAGATCGGATTCAAAAAATACAGTTAAAATGTCACAAGATATAATTTCGGACTCACTTAACCAGATGATGAATGCCCTAAAGGCAGGCAAATCTAGTGTGACACTCAAGAGACATTCAAAGCTTCTCTTATCTGTGTTAGCTATAGCAAAGCTTAAAGGATATGTATCAAGCTTCAAAGCTGAAGGCACAAGTATGACTATAGAATTCGGAAAGCTAAACGGATGCAATTCCATAAAACCAAGATTCATGATAGGAGTTTCAGACATAGACAAATATGTAGCAAGATATCTTCCTGCAAAGAATCTAGGAGTTCTTATAATATCAACAAGCCAAGGTCTAATGACTCATACAACTGCTCAAGATAAAGGAATAGGAGGAAGCTTGATAGCTTACATGTACTAATGGCTCTTGCAAAGAAATCTGGAACATCTGAAAGCATATCCTTGCCTTCAGGAGTGAGCTGCAAAATATCTGGGCAGAACATAGAAGTTTCTAAGGGTTCAGTTTCATTGAGCAGAAAATTGGCAGAAGCTTCTATAAGTGCGAAGCTAGACGGAGATAAGATAGTTTTAAGCTCAGCTGATGGAAGCAAGAGAGCATTAAAACTCGTAAAAACTTACGCTGCTCATTTAAGAAATATGTTTGAAGGTCTTGACTCAGAGTTTGTATACAAACTCGAAGCATGTAATGTGCATTTCCCAATGACTCTCAAGGTAGAAAAAGACAGAATAGCTATAAACAATTTCCTTGGGGAGAAAAGTCCAAGATACGCCTCAATAATGCCTGGCGTTTCTGTAGAAGTCAAAGGAGCTCAAATAACAGTCTCGGGACATGACAAAGAGTTCACAGGTCAAACTGCTGCAAACATAGAGAAAGCTACTAAAGTAAGAAACAGAGACAGAAGGATTTTCCAAGATGGTATATTCATAACTGAAAAGGCAGGTACAAAGATATAATGTCAAAAGAATTCAAGAGAACAGATTATATGCGACATCTAAAGCTAGGCAAGAAGGCTGGAAAAGTTAGCTGGCGCAGGGCAAAGGGTAAGCACAGTAAGATAAGAAGGAAGAGAGCAGGATACCCAAGAAAGCCTGAAGTAGGATTTGGAACAAACAGAACAGAAGCAGGAAAGATAAATGGAAAACTTCCAGTACTTGTACACAACGTTTCAGAGCTTTTAAAACTTTCAAAAGATAACATTGCAATATTCGCGCGAGTCGGGGCAAAGAAAAAGATAGATATGATAAAGAAAGCGGAGGAAATGCAAATAAAAGTTGCAAACATTAGCAAATGAAACTAGAACATAAAAAAGCATTCGCTTCAAAAGTATTAGGAGTAGGAAAGGCAAGAGTAGTTTTCAACACTGCAAGACTTTCAGACATAAAAGAGGCAATAACAAGGCAGGACATACGTGAGCTTGTTGCACAAGGAGCTATAATGATAAATGACCAGCGCGGAAGAAAAACAGTTGTAAGAAGGCAGAGCAGACGCAGAGCAGGAAGTATAAGAAAGAAGGCAGTTGACACAAAGAGGCAATACATAATAATAACTCGAAAGCTTAGAGCATACCTTGCTCACCTTAAAATACAAGGAAAAATAGAGCAGAGCGAGTTTGAGCAGCTTAGAAGAGAAATAAGAGCAAGAGCATTTAAAAGCCTAGCTCAAATGAAAGAAAGAATGGGAGTGAAACAATGAGAGGATTACCAAAACGCCGTCGACAAGAGGCAAAAACAGACTATGGCTCAAGACTCACTTTACTTAGGTCTGGAAAGCCAAGGCTAGTCATAAGAAAGACAAACAAGTATATAGTTGCACAACTTGTAAACTCAACTCAAGCTCAAGACTCGGTACTCTTTACTGTATCCTCAAAGGACTTACTTTCAAAAGGTTGGCCTGCTGATAAATCAGGAAGCCTCAAGAGTCTTACAGCTGCATACCTTACAGGATTCATGTTTGGAGTAGAAGCAAAGAAGAAAGCAAAGTCAGCTATACTTGACATGGGAATGCAGAGGAACATAGCAGGCTCAAGAATATATGCAGTGCTTAAAGGAGCATTGGATGCTGGATTTTCAGTACCTCACAGCGCAGACGTGCTCCCAGATGAAGAAAGAATAAACTCAAATAAATCACTTAGCCAAATATCGGCAAGTGTAAAGAAAAAACTAGAATAAAATGGCAGAAAAAGAAACAAAAAACAGTTCAAAGAAGATTATAGAAGCAGTACCTGAGGAAGTAGCTAAGCTTCCTGCAGATCCAATCTCTTCAGATAATCACAGAAGACCTTTCGGAGGCCGTGGAAGATTCCAGCGTCGCCCTCGTGAGAAAGAAGATCCTAAGGCTGCTCTTGCAGCATGGGTTCCAAAGACTCAACTTGGTAAAGATGTTAAGGAAGGAAAGATAAAAGACTTTGATTTGATACTCAAGGAACATAAAAGAATACTTGAGGAGCAGATTGTTGACAGCCTTCTAAACTTGGAGTCAGACCTTCTTCTTATAGGTCAGGCAAAAGGAAAGTTCGGCGGCGGAAAAAGAAGAGCATGGAAGCAAACTCAGAAGAAGACAATGGAAGGAAACGTTGTTACTTTCGCTAGCATGGCCGTAGTAGGAGATAAAGCAGGGCATATAGGTCTTGGATACGGAAAGGCAAAAGAAACTCTTCCAGCAAGGGCAAAGGCTCTAAGGCAGGCAAAGCTTAACGTCATAAAAATCACTCGCGGATTTGAAACTCAAGAGCCTGAAGGAAACGATCCTCACACAGTTCCTTTTGTAGTAACAGGAAAGTCAGGAAGCATAAGGATAAAATTACTTCCAGCACCAAGAGGAACAGGCCTTGTAATAGGAGATGAAGGAAAGAAAGTACTAAAGCTTGCAGGAATAAAAGATGTATATGCAGTAACAAAAGGACAAACAAGAACAACATTCAACCTCGGAAAGGCTATAATAGATGCCCTTACGAAGACAAATGAGATGAAACTATGAGCACACAAATATTAATAATAAGAATTGCAGGTCTTGTCGATAGAAACTCAGATGTACAGGAAGCACTATTCAGAATGCGCCTCAGAAGAAAATACACAGCAGTTTTGATGGAAGACAATGCTGAGACAAGAAAACTTCTCGATTTTGTAAGAAACTTTGTAGCATACGGTCCAATAAGCGCAGAGATGCTTTCAGAGTTAAAAGCAAAGAGAACTCAAAAGACAAAATCTGGTGAAAAACCATTTTTCAGACTACACCCTCCAAGAGGCGGAATAGACAGTAAGATTCATGCTGGAAAGAAGAAGGGAGTCTTAGGCGACAACAAGGAAAAGATAAATGACCTTGTGAGGAGGATGTTGTAATGGCCTTTAAGAAGAGAAGGAAGAATTCAAGGTTCAGAGGCAGTCACACACACGGTCGTGGATTTAAGAAGAAAGCAAGAGGAAGCGGACACCAGGGAGGTAAAGGTATGGCTGGAACAGGAAAGAGAGGAGATGCAAAGAAGACAATGATCCTAAACCTTTACGGAAATGATTATTTCGGAAGCTCAAAGGCTCTGAGGCGCGGACAGGCAAGAGTAAAAATGCCAGTAATTGCATTGTCTGATATTACAAGTAGAATAGATCTTCTTGTTAAATCTGGAGTTGCAAAGCAGGCGAAAGATGCTTATGATGTGGACTACAGCGGATACAAAATATTAGGCAATGAGAAAATATCTCTAAAGCTTAACATAAAAGCTTCTGCTGCCTCAGCTGGTGCAATAGAATCTGTTGAAAATGCCGGCGGTAAAATAATCTTCTCTGAATCTGAAGGCGAGGAAGAACAAAAGGAAGAGAAGGAAGAAAAGGAACAGAAAGAACAGAAGAAAGAAACTAAAAAGCCTGCAAAAGCCAAGTAAACATAAATTTCTAGCAAAAACTTAAATAGGCTCCATAGAGCATACAATCATGTGGATATTTCATGTGGAACCTCAGATTAGCATTGTCAAGGGTAAATATAGGCTGCCCTCTATAGTTCTAGACGGATCTACAGAAATAAAAGTTGGAACATTGATTCAAACATTCAGAGGTTATGAATATGTTTACAGAGTTATTAGTAATTCAATGGTAGAAACTGAGAGAGCTATTACTGATGTTCCTATATTAAGAGATCAGGGTTTAATGGAGTATAATACTTATGAAACTAAATTGGAAGATGGACTCTTAATTTTACAACAGATAGGAAAAAATGAAACTAGAAGAGTGCACGTCTCAGAAATAAGAAAACTTGAAGATCTGATTGAAGACGCAAAGAAATAATTTTCTGCATTGAAATATATCATTTTTCACAATAATGTTTAAATTGCTGCTGTATTGACTGAATTATGTTATTAAGAAAGTTCTTTGAGTCTGATGCAGCTCCTTTGCAAATATCCTGCTCTGTTTTTCCTGCATTTGGAAATAATCCTTCTTCTAAAAAAAGTCTAATGCCTGGAACTCCTTTTTTACATGCGAATCATTCTTCAGATTCTAAAGTAATTGTTTACAATTCTCCTTCAAATTCAATTAACTCTTCTACTACGCTAGATTTAACAGTAGGAAGGGTATTCGGCTCATCTATACTTCTCTCAAAGCTAAACAATCCAGAAGAATTAAGCAAGAAAGACTTCATATATGAAATAAAGCCAGACCACGACGGAAAAATACTTCTTGAAGCTGACTCAAGCGGTAAAAAAATATATTACATAGAAAGTCTTGAGGAGATACATTCTCCAGAAAACATAAACCTTCTTTGTGATGCAAAGAGTAGTCTTGGCAGGCTTGGAATAATGTCGGACGATAAAAACTTCGAATATAGAAGGCATTCTCCAAGAGCTAAAGTAATTTCAAGTGTTCAGCCATTTGCATTTCCTATAATAATAACTCCAGGCAAATCATCAATAGTCGCAGCTGCTGCAAGAATGCGTAATTCAGATTTTCTATCTTCTGAGGAGGTTATAAAATCTGATGAAATACGTCTCTTCGAATCTGGGAGCGAGGTAAACAAAGCCTCTAGGTTATCTCCAGACGGACTTACAATGCACTTTAACACTCACATTGCATACCGTGCAAAAAGATATCCTGAACCTATAGACATAGATTCTCCTCTAAAATATAACCCTGAAGATTATTTTGATGTAATAGAAGGCAACGGGAGGCTAATACTCGATCCAAAAAGATTCTATCTTTTAGGGACAAACGAAGAAATATCTCTAGGAAATGTTTTCGGTTACATAACGCGGCAGACTGCAACAACTGGCTCTGACTTATGGGTTCATTTTGCCGGTCAAATACGGGAAGGATTTAGAGGCGAAATAACAATGGAATGCCTCTCACAGAACAAGCGCCTTATAGAAAAAGGAGATTACGCCGGTTTTGTCAAATTTGACTCTATAGATTCTTTAGGCACACCATATAACGGAGTATATCAGAACCAGCGTGCTCCAACATTACCAAGGTTTTTCAAGAGAAATTGAGGCTTATGGCTAGCTTTAAAAACTCAGTTTCATGAGTATAAAAATGGAAGTTCCGTCCGTAGTACACTATATACCTGAGATTCAGTCACCTGTAGAGAAAAAGCTTAGTTTTAATGTAAAACTAAAGTGGACTTTACTTATAATTGCGGCTTTCTTCATCCTTGCAAATGTCCCTCTTTACGGACTTGCTTCAAACTCTCTTTCAAGGTTCCAATATCTTGCACTTATATTAGGTACAGATTTTGGTTCTATAATTTCATTGGGTATAGGCCCTATAGTTATGGCTTCTATAATAGTTCAACTTCTAGTAGGATCGGGAATTCTATCAATAGATACCTCAACACACGAAGGAAAAAAACAATTCCAAGGTCTTCAGAAATTAGGTGTAATATTCTTCATTCTGTTTGAAGCAACAGTATACGTTGCAATGGGCGGACTTCAGGCTAATCCAGGGTTTACAGGGATAGTAATATTCCAGTTAATCTTAGGAGGTTTTGCAATATTCTTGATGGATCAAGTTGCAACAAAGTGGGGCTTCGGTTCTGGAACTAGTTTATTCATTATTGCAGGAGTTGCATGGAGAATATTTACTGGACTGTTCCAGTTCATAGGACAAACAGGGCAGAACTGTCTCGTAGACTTTTCAGGAACTCCATGCGCAGGAAACGTACTTGTTATTTTACAATCTGTAGTGAATGGAGCTCCAAAAGAAGCTTTGGCAGCATTTGGAACAATAGCAGTAACAGCTATAATATTCTTGGTTATTGTCTGGGTACAGAATCTTAAAGTTGAAGTTCCTTTGAGTCATGAAAATCTAAGAGGATACAATGTAAAATGGCCTTTGCCTTTCTTCTACGCTTCTGTTCTTCCAGTAATACTAGTCGCTGCATTGACAGCAAACCTTCAGTTATTTGCGGGACTTCTTGAAAACTGGTTAGGCCATGCAACCTGGATGGGCGGCTTCTCGCAAGGGCAGCCTATATCTGGACTTGCATACTGGCTTGGAAGCTCAAATGTTCTTCAAGGATTGATAAGGGGAAGTCTTGAGAGCTCTCAGATTATGCAAGCAATAATACACATATTATTCTACATGGTATTCGCAGCTGTATTCGCAGTGTTCTGGGTTAAAACCTCTGGAATGGATGAGAGTAGCCAGGCAGAGAAAATAATTTCCTCAGGACTTCAGATGCCTGGATTTAGAAAAGATCCAAGAGTTCTTGAAGCAGTATTAAGAAGATACATAATGCCTCTCACTATAATGGGTGGTGCAGCTATAGGCCTTCTAGCTGCGTTGTCAGACTCGCTAGGAGCTCTAACGACTGGAACTGCAATACTTCTAGCAGTAATGATTGCATATCAGTTATATCAGAGTATAGCTCAGCAGCATGCAGTTGATATGCATCCAGTTCTTAGAAAAGTAATGGGCTAAACAAGTTTAAAAACATTCCAAGCTTAAGCAAGGCATGATAATATCAGATTTAATGGTAGCATATCCTCGCTCTAGTATAGTGATTGCAGCAGTTGTAATCTCTCTTTTTGTTACAATAGTCAACTTCTTCGTTCTAAACAAGGATAGGCTCCGTTATCTTAAGCAAAGACAGAAAGAGATACAGCAGGAGATGAAGAAGCATGCTGAAAATAAGTCAAAGCTTACAGAACTTCAGCAAGAGCTCATGGGGCATACAATGGAAACTCTAAAGCACACAATGAAGCCAATGCTTATAACTTGGGTTCCTATAATATTGTTCTTCGGATATCTCAAATCTGTATTTTCAACTAGCTGGACTAGCCTTATATGGTATTACCTTATAGCAAGCTTAGTAGCAAGCCTAGTATTCAGAAAACTCTTTAAGCTCCCATAATTATTTTTTAACATGCGTTATCTCTCAGGCAGAGAAGAGGAAGAAGCAATTCACTTCATTAGAACAGCAGCAGATGTTGCAAAAAATGCAACATGCATCCGCGCAAAGTGTGGTTCTGTAATAGTAAATAAGGGGGAAATAATAGGTTCCGGTTTTAACAGTCCTCCCGCAGGTCTCGAATCTCAAAGACGCTGTTCTATTCCTAAGAATACATACGACATTAAAGTCACAGATAAGACTTGCTGCGTTCATGCAGAACAAAGAGCAATAATGGATGCCCTCTCAAGAAATCCTGACAAGATAAAGGGTTCAAGGCTATATTTCATACGGCTTGACAAATCAGGTAACAATGAGAAAGCAGGGAAGCCTTATTGCACAATATGCAGTAAAATGGCTCTCGACTCTGGAATATCTGAATTCGTTCTTTGGCATGAAAAAGGAGTTTGTGTTTATGACACGCAAGAGTATAATTCTTTGTCCTATAATTACAAATCAGGCTCTAATGATAAATATACATCTGAGTATTTTCTGGAAATAAATAACAGGCCATTTAATGCTATAAATGCAGGCACAAAAAAGATAGAAGTACGTGCTCCAACTGAACACAATAAGCATGTTAAATTCATGGAGCTAAAGCAAGGAGATGTAATAATATTCGAAAACAATGAGACAAAAAATAGATTAAAGGCAGAGGTTATTGGAGTTAGGCATTACAAAGATGCTCGCTCTCTTCTTGAATCAGAAGGTACTCTTAAGACCCTATCAAGCGGAGGAAATATAGAACAAGGGATAAAGAGTATTAATTCAATCCCTGGATATGAGGAATCAATAAAACTAAACGGAGTTTATGCAATTGAGATAAAAAGATATGTTAACAACAAAGATTTTTCAACGGGGCTGTAGTCTAGCTTAGTAGGATCCGAGCTTCGGGGGTTCGTGGCCCGGGTGCGATTCCCGGCAGCCCCATTAACTTTCTCGTAGAAAGAATAGACTAAGCATTATATATATCAAAAAACAATCTTGTTTATAAATAAAATAAAGTAGCTGGCTCTATGAGCATTCCTACAAAAGGATATGACCTGAAAGGTTTATTCAACTATGGTTTTACATATGGTGGAATTGAAGGCACCATGCAAGGAAAAGGATTAAGATTTGATGATGGAAGACTAGTAGGAATAATTGAAGATAAAGATGAAAATTCTAGAGATGGAACATCAAAGTATCTCCTTGGACAGTTTCATTCAAGCGGTTTGTCTTTATTAAAAATCCCTCCAGTTGATAGAGGAATGATGGTTATAGCTTGGGCATTAAGAGAGAAAGAAAATGGAGTGTATCAAGGTGGATGGGTTCCCCTAGGAGCTTCTTTAGATTCATTAGGTTTGTCATCTTCTCCAAGTTTACAACATATAAATAAACTTGATATAAGAAATTTCGAGATTATTACCGAAGAATATTTTGATGCAATTATCTCAGATGCCGAAGGAGACGATAGAAAAGTAGAACTAACTCTATCACTAAGCGATTTAGCAACAACAAGAAATGAGCTAGGAATTTAAAATAAATCTTAATTCACAAGCCGTCACTCCAACCTCCAATCCTTCTAAACCTAATCCTCTCTCTAACTGATTTTTATATGCAATAACAGATATCTGATAGTCCCATTAACTTATGAATTAATCCCATGTTGGGCAGGCAACATATGTATCAATCAGTCTTACAACTTTTTCAACATTTTTTATGGCTGAATTTGAAGGTTTTAACTCAATGTTATACATTGGAAAATCATCACTCCAGCTAGATGCAGCTAAGAGCATTCTATTTATAGTGCTCCGTTTGCGATTCTTTTCAAAATTGCCCTTTAGGAAATTTATACTTGCTTCAAACATAGGAGAATTAGGCAGATTTTCCATGTGAAGATATCCCATTGCAGCTGAAGAATCTTCAAGCGTTCCAATTCTTAACCGGGGGTTTCTAAAGTCATTTATCTTTTTTCCCATGCTCCATATTATAGAAACTGTGTATGGCAAGCCAGTTTTAATGAAATTATCTAATTCTTCATCAGAATTTATTGGCAAGTGTTTTTGATTGTCTCTTCCTAATTCATATTTAACGAATCCGAAAGGATAAATTATTTCTCTTTCTATATCTTTAGAATTTACGCACCCACTTAAAATTTCTAATTTTGTTTCTCTGTATTCAGCATCGTGTCTTTTTCCTGACGAATCATTCAGAATTTCTTGCAAATTTTGCTCGTGAGACATTATATGTGCATCTTTAACGACTTGTTGCTCAGAATGAAATCTTCTTTCCCTTATAGCATATCCTCTTATAGAAGCCCAGTTATACAAAACATCTTCATAAGGTGCAAAAATTACATTTTCAGACATAAAAATCATTCACAGCATTGCTTTATAATATTGATTATCCTATAGAATTAAGCCTTAATATACTTCTTTAGCTCGTCTCCATGTAGGCGGACAAGCTTTTCTTCACCAAGTTTAACATACCCTACATCGAATCTTGAAAGCTCAAAATTCTTTCCTAGAATATCCTTGAATATTTTTAGTGCAAACCTTATTCCTTCTTCTATTGGCATGTCTTCCTTGAAATCGCTTCTAAGAACTTCCTTTATTTTTTCGTCATTTTCTCCAACTGCATTTGCCTTATATGCGAAAAAGTTTCCTGTAACATCGCTAGTGTATAAATGTGCTGCTCCTTTGTTTACCCCGCCTAGAAGGAAAGCCACTCCAAAGGGTCTTGCTCCTCCGTATTGAGTGAACATCTGTTTCTTATCTGCAATCATTCTTATCACCGATATTGGTTCTATGGGGGAGCCATAAGTTACTCTGTTCTGCTGTGCAAGTACTTGAGCCTGATCAACAAGCATTCTTGCATCTGAAAGTATTCCTGCAGCCGTGGCTACAATATGCTCGTCTATTTCAAATATTTTGTTTGCAGATTCAGGAGATATAAGCTTGTCCCTTATCCTTCTGTCTGCAACTATCAAAACTCCGTCTTTGCATACTAAGCCTATACTGGAGCTGCCTAAGCGGACAGTCTTCTCGGCATATTCTACCTGAAGCAAATGCCCGTCAGGAGAAAACATAGTCGCAGCTCTGTCGTAGCCCATTGCCTGGTGTTGCATTTCAGTTGGTACGTCCATAATAGAATTTCCTCATTACCTTCTCGCCTGCCTGATATTTAAGCTTTATGTATCATAAGGTAAAGTTAATGTCTCAGTTTATATAATAGAAATTTCCCTTTCGAAGGTTGAAAAGTATTTTGGCACTTGGAACATAAACTGGGAAAGGAGGGCTCTCCAAATCGAACCATTGCCATTCTGTAATTTTATCATGTTCTTTGACCTGAATTTCACCTTCCCACATGTCGCAGAGCATTCCAACGCTGACAAAATGTTCATCGTCGGTCTTTTCATTGTTCACGCATATTACTTTAAGTCGCTTTGCAATTATTCCAGTCTCCTCAAGCAACTCACGCGCAGCGGCCTGCTCAAATTCCTCTCCAAATCTCATCTTGCCTCCAGGCATAGTCCATGTTCCAGCTTCACCGAATGAAGATTTGTCCTTCATGGAATCGTCATTTCTTTTTCCAAGAAGTATCTTTCCATCTTTCATTATAACGACTCCAACGTCGACGTTAACACTTTTTTCTTCCATACGTTTTTTTAGCAATCGCAGTTCATAAATCTTATTGTATATCATAATCTTTATATAACACACAACTCTGGTGAAGAGATGCCACATGTTACAGCTCGTATAAAAGTTAAGGGAAAGCAGTATGAGATATCTGTAGATCTTGATGAAGCCTTGAAAGTGAAAGCTGGAAAAGGAGATATAATGTCTGCAATGCAGGGAAGAAATATATTCACTGATGTCAAGAAAGGAAATGTTGCGCCTGCAAAGGACCTCGAGGATGCCTTCGGCACAACTGATGTGTACCAGATAGCTACAAAAATAATAACCTCTGGAGAGGTTCAGAAAACTCAGGAATTCCGTGATGCTGCAAGAGAGGCACAAATAAAGCAGCTTGTTGACTTAATACTAAGAAACGCAGTCGATCAGAACGGCCGCCCTTATACTTCAGACAGAATATCTAGAGCTCTATCAGAAGCTCATTACAACATTGATAATCGTTCCCCAGACCAGCAGCTTCACGACGCAATATCTTCTATAAAATCAATAATACCTATACGTGTAGACACAAAGAGAATAAAGATAATTGTACCTGCAAGATTTACAGGGCAGGTTTATGGCATATTTAAGGACATGAAAGAATCAGAGGCATGGCTTGGCAACGGTGACCTCGAGGTAGTTTTAAACATACCTGCAGGGATGCAGCTTGACTTCTACGACAAGCTTAACGGCATAACTCACGGCGCTGCCAGAAGTGAAGAGTTGCCTCAGAAAAGTTAAAACCAAAGTTTTTTATACTCATTTTTACCCTGATTGTTGTACATAAAGAACAGAATTGTTCGAATTTTAGATGGACTCAAAACAAATTAGCTCTTCAGAAGAGCTTAACACAAATGTTGAATCAAAGAAAAGAAAACTAGTAGTACCTGGAGAGGTTATAGTCTCAGGGGATGATTATCTTCCAGGAGAAGGCGCTAGAAGAGATGGCAAAGACGTAGTAGCTGGAAGATTTGGACTTGCAGAAGAGTTAGGCCGTGTTGTAAAAGTTCTAGCAATAACAGGAGCATTCATACCAAAGAGAGGAAACGTTGTAATAGGCCGAGTTGTAGACATAACCTTTTCTGGCTGGTTAATAGATATAGATTATGCAGGTTCTGGTTTCCTTCCACTTGATGAATCTCCTAGATTCGTAAGCAAGAGTGATATGGATCAGTTTCTTGCCATAGGAGACATAGTTGTAGCAAAGATATGGGCTGTAAAATCAAAGGGAATAGATCTCTCATTACAAGGAGGGAAAGGTCTTGGAAAGCTCGAAGGTGGTTTTGTTTTCCGAGTTCCTCCAGCGCGCGTCCCTAGAGTAATAGGGAGAGAAGGAAGCATGGTTGCCATGATTAAAGAAAAGACTGGCTGCACAGTAACAGTAGGTCAGAATGGATGGGTCTGGCTCAAAGGGCCTACAGTTGATGCAGAGATAAAAGCAAGAAAAGTTATAGAGTTTGTAGCAGATAATGTTCAACTAGAAGGACTTACGGAAAAAGCCGAGGAGATGCTTGGATGATTCAGAGAAATAGTGGAAGAAAGGCAGACGAGCTAAGACCTATGTCTGCTAAAGTTGGTGTTGTTCCAAACGCAGACGGTTCAGCAATGTTTTCATTCGGAGACACTGTCGCTATAGCCGCAGTTTATGGCCCAAGGCAGCTTCACCCTCAGCATATGCAAGATCCTTCAACTGGAATATTGAGAGTGAACTATGACCTTCTAAGTTTCTCAGTATATGACAGAAAGAAGCCCGGGCCATCTAGAAGAAGTCAAGAAATATCAAAGGTAACTCAATGGGCTCTAGAGCCAGTTCTTGATTTGAAGGAGTTCCCAAACACAGTAATAGATGTTCAGATATACATTCTTCAGGCTGACGCTGGAACACGAACTGCAGGAATAAATGCTGCTTCACTTGCACTTGCTCATGCAGGCATTCCAATGAAGAACTTAGTATGCTCAGTCGCTCTAGGAAAGCTCGACCAAGATATAGTTGCAGACCTTGACAAGTCCGAGGAAGACTTCGAAGGTGGAGAAGGCCCAACTGATTTCCCTATAGCAAAAATAGGAACTGGAAATGACTTCTCTCTACTTCAGCTTGATGGAAAGATACAACCTGAAAGAGTAAAAGAAATAATTTCTCTTGCTGATGTCACATGCAAGCAAATATATGAGGTGCAAAAGAAAGCACTAAAGGAGGCATTCCAATGAGTTCAATGGCAATATCAAATCAAACAATAGAATCTTTTAAGAAAATGTTTTCAGAAGGAAAAAGGTTCGATGGCAGAAGTCTTACAGATTCAAGAGAACTTAAGATAGAATATAATGTTTCAAACAAAGCTGAGGGAAGTGCAAGAGTAAAGCTTGGAAAGACTGAAGTTGTTGCAGGTATAAAGCTTCAAGTTGGAGCACCTTACCCTGACTCTCCAAACAAAGGAAATCTAATGGTATCCGGAGATCTTCTTCCTATTGCTTCTCCAAGAGTTGAAATGGGTCCTCCTCAGTTTACAGCAATAGAGATTCCAAGACTTGTTGACAGAGCAATAAGAGAATCAAGCATGATTCATCTTGATAAACTAGTAATAACTCCAGGAGAGAAAGTATGGACAGTAATAATAGACATATATCCTATAAACGACGATGGTAATTTAATAGATGCTGCAACAATAGCTGCAACTGCAGCGTTGCATAATGCCAAGCTTCCAGCTTTAGATGAGAACGGAAAGATAGATTATCATGCACCTTCCACTGGAAAACTTCCATTGAGAGAAGGCATAGCACCTATAACCGTTTCTTTCTTTAAGCTTGGAAATTCAATAATAATTGACCCAACAAGAGAAGAAGAAGAAGCATGCGATGTTCGTGTATCCTGGGGAGTATCTATATGGAACGGAAAGCATGTCATAAATTCATGTCAGAAGAGTGGAGCTGAAATATTTAGTGCATCCGAACTCGAGCACATGATGAAAATTCTGCCAAATAAGTTTAATGAGCTTAGCGAAAAGCTTAAAAGCTATCTTTAAAATAACTCTATATGGCAAATCAACATTCTCAGTTTACAAAGTATGAAGTGGCAAGAATCATAGGTGCAAGAGCATTACAGATAGCCATGGACGCTCCTCTTCTTGTAAAAATATCTGACTCAGATTTGAAGGCAATGAAATATGATGCACTTCAGATAGCTGAGAAAGAATTCCAAGCTGACGCACTTCCAATAACTATTCAGAGACCAACTCCTCAGAAGAGAAAGGAAAAGCTCTCAGTCGCAAGGGAAGAACATGTTTCAGACGAGGAAATAGAACAGAAAGAGAAGGAAGTTGAGAAGGAAGTTGTTCAGGATGCTCAACAGTTGGGTTTTGCCGCCGAGGATGACTCCGACGGTATAGAAATGGATTCTTCTTCAGAAGAACAGTAAGCATAGTAAGTCATAAAAACTCATTAATTCTTGTTTTAATATGATTATAAAAGAGGTAAGTGCGAAGCGCATACCTGATTCAAGAGGCGAGCATACTATAGAAGTTTCAATAAATGGCTGCTCTGCTTCAAGTCCTGCAGGAAAATCAACCGGAAAACATGAGACTCCATGCTATAATAAAAGTCTAAGTTGGAATATATCTTCTATAAAAAAATTCAAAGAAATTAAAGGGATAAGCATAGAATCATTCGAGGATCTTTCTAAAATAGAATCTCTGATAAAGAAAAAATTCAAGTTAGCTGACGCAAAGCTATTCGGTGCAAATGCCTTATTCGCTTTAGAATCAGCAGTTCTAAAGGCACTTGCAAAAAGCAAAGGCCTAGAGTTATGGCAGACAATAAATCCAAAAGCAAGAAATGTCCCGAGACCTCTCGGAAATGCTATAGGCGGCGGCTTACATAGTCATAATGCAAATCATCCAGCATTTCAGGAGTTTCTAATATCTCCGAATGAAAAAAGTTTCAAGAAGAATTATTACAAGATGAAAGGGCTTTACAAAAAGTTAAAAACAGTAGTAAGAGCGCAGGGCATAAATGATGAAGGAGCGCTACAATGCTCTCTTAATGAAGAAAACATACTTGAGATGCTTTCAGTTTTCAGAAAGTATGCAGATTTTGGCGTCG
The DNA here is from genome assembly GCA_027348755.1 of archaeon. Lineage (GTDB taxonomy): Archaea > Nanobdellota > Nanobdellia > Pacearchaeales > GW2011-AR1 > DAIEOU01. Next base: position 983 of record DAIEOU010000001.1, on the reverse strand, counting down.
ATGTTGCAGCTTCTTCTTTATACTGCAAGAAATCTTATTATTATGGAAACAAGATACTTAATCGTGCTGCTCAGATAGCTTTCATAAATTACATAGTATCTAAGTTTAAACCATTATACATAGAAGACCCTCTTAACGAAGAAGATTTTTCAGGTTTCAGCAAAATATCTAAGAAAACATTAGTTTGTGGAGATGATTTAACTGCAACACATCTATCTAGACTCAAGAAAGCAATAAAACACGACTCAATAAATGCAATGATTGTCAAACCAAATCAAAATGGTTCGCTTATTGAATTGAGAAACATAGTGAAAGAGTGTAAGAAGAATAAAATAAAAGTAATAATCTCACATCGTTCAGGCGAGACTTTAGACAATGCACTCGCAGATTATGCTTTTGCATTTGAAGCAGATTTCATAAAGTGCGGCATTGCCACAAAATGGAGAGATGCAAAGTTAAGAAGAATGATAGAGATAGAGAGCAGCTTAAATAAAAAGTAATTTACTTGCCGCCGTTTTTCTTTATCATATTCTCAAGCATGAACAAATCTAGAATTTCTTCATTGACCTGTTTTAACTTGGAAATTCCTTGGCTCTCGAATATTTTTTCAGCTTCATTTCTCCATCTCCATGAGTTTTCCGATGAGTTTCCATGGACGCATGTTTTTACAATTCTGTTATACGCTCTTGAGAGAGGTATCCCTGCATTTATTATTTCTCGTGCTTCTCTTCCCGAAATATTGCATGTTGCTGAATATATATCTAAAGTAACAAGCTCAAGCATGTAAAGCCCTCTTGTTACATTCATTTCTATCTGTTCATTATCTAACGTAAGCCCCAGAGGTATTGTTTGATTCCGCATAAATGCTGGAAATTTATCTCTTTCTTCAGAATTGCATCTGTAAATTATTTCAGGTTTTCCATTCCATTTAGAATTAGAGAGATATTCCCGTTTTATGCACTCGAATGCAGCCCTGTCAACAA
>DAIEOU010000019.1 GCA_027348755.1 archaeon | reverse complement strand
CATGTATTGGATCTTGATTTACAAGAACTGCATCAAGATTACAAGTACTTGAAGCTGCGCTTGCTAATGCAACTATACTGAGAAAACCTAATAATGCAAACACGACTAAAACCCCTTTTTTCATATCACCCAAAGGTTATTTGTGTTTTAAAGCCTTTCGGCTTGAAAGAAATTTAAGAAAATAAAAAAAATAAAATTTGTTTTTATAGACTTGCCTGTATTGCAGTCCAGGAAGCGGAAACCTGTTGTCCGTTAACAGCGAATGTTGGCGTTCCGGTAACTCCCGCAGCGCTTGCTGTCTGAGCAACGGTCTGAACATCATTCTTAGTGGCATCGCTTTCAAGGCAAATCTTAAACTTTGCCTGATCGAGTCCACTTATTCCTGCAGCTATAATCTCAAGCTTGTCTTTGTTATACTTGCCAGTGTCTTCCTGAGGTCCGTCACTTGCTCTAAATATTGCATCGTGCATCTCCCAGAACTTTCCTTGCTGGTTTGCACACAAAGCTGCTTGAGCAGCATATACAGATTCCTGTCCCAAGAAACTCATTGGTACATATATGAATTGTATTTGGCCCTTATTAGCCATATCCTCAAGCTTTCCTGCAGCATTTATCAAGTCGCTATATTGTGACTGATATTGGGCAGTCCAGTTAGGGAATCCTGATGCAAGTGCACAGTATGGGCACTGGAAGTCCGCAAACTCTATTACAGTGTCTTTAGCACTGCTTGGTCCCAAGTGAGGGAATAGAGAGTTGTCTGCAAACTTGCTAGCATCTATTGTTAATGCAGCCTGCTGTCCAGTGTTTTGCTGTGCAGCCTGCTGTCCGGTGCTTGCAGTCTGATTCTTTCCAGTGAATGTGACAAACGCACCTATAACAAGAACAACAGCGAGAACTATAGTGGCATATTTCCAGATGTTTTCCTTCTTTATTTTTATTGTAACTTCTTCACTCATTTTTTCAACCTCCTTTCACTGTTGTAATTATTTTTTCTCCGCAGTCCAATATATATTAAGACTGCCGTCCCGAGTAAGTATAATCCGAGTATAAAAGCGTTATGAAAGATTAGTATTCCGAGAATGCTGTCAACAACGACGTAATTTGAACCTGAATCAACATTTATTGGTATAAAATACGCAACAATCATTATTACAAGAGCAGATATTCCTAGCCAGAAACACGTTTTATTTCCAATCTTCATACATCCTTGAATAATACTCAGTATTTAATTCTAATTAATTATCTTTATTTAATAACACTAATATTTATATACTAAGATAAATAAATCGCAATAAGGAAAAGAGGAAAATGGCAAAAAAGTGTATTTATTGTAAGACTGAGATACCAGCTGATGAGGTTCTTGACGTATGCGAACGCTGCGGCCACGGAGTCTGGGGGCAGAAGATGTATGAAGCTATAAAGAGCAACATGAAATCTGCAAGCGACTCAGGCAACTTGATGCAGGGTTCAATAACTCAGAAGTTCTAAGCTCTTACAAAAGCTTTTTAAACCATTTCCGGCATCTACAAGCATGTTAAAACGAAAACCAATTAAGGCACGAGGGAAACTATCATTCACGAAGTATTTCCAAGAATTCAAAGAAGGCGACAGCGTAGCAGTTGTTAAAGAGCACAGTCAGATATTCGGATATTCTCATAGAACTCAAGGCCGCACTGGAAAGGTAATAAAGAAACAGGGCGATGCTTATGAAGTCGAGATAAAAGATCTTGACAAGCCTAAAAGATATTTCATAAAGCCAATTCATTTGAGGAGGATATCCCAATGATTCTTGATCAGCGTCCTGTAAGTCTTGCAGAAGTGAAAGCTTTAGCAAAGAACCTCGATGAGTCTTCTCCTCTAGCTGATTACCTTAAGAGATTCACAAAACTTTCTTCAGCAGATTCAAACAAGCTTATATCGGAGCTTAAGGCTCTCAATAACTTGAAGCTTAGAGATGAGCACTTCGTTAAGATATCTGATTTTCTGCCTTCAGACAACGAGGAGCTGTCAAAGGTTCTTTCCGAAGTAAGCCTAACAGAAGAGGAGTCACAGGCTATCCTCGCTATAGTCAAGAATTACTAAAAATGACAGAAAAAGAAGAATATGCAATTATACTAGACTACTTGCCGTACGGTTATCCTATGGCAGGAAAAACGAATCCAGTAGCTCAAGCTATAGGTGAAAAAACTCTTGCTCTCCTCGAGCTAGTTCCAAGAAAAGGAATATCTCTTGCACAGAAAGAGAAGGTTTATATAGGCCCAGATAAAAGAGATAAGATATACTTCATCTCAGGGCGATTGCCTCGAGAGAAGTTGACAGAAGCTGCAAAGATCCAACTACAAGAGTTCGTCGAACAGTTAGTTGCGGAGCAGGAAAAGAAATTTGTCGATTTCTTTAACAATGCTCAGGCAATGAACACTCGATTACACCAACTTGAACTTCTCCCAGGATTTGGGAAGAAGCACACACAGGAGCTTCTTAAGATTCGTGAAGACAAGGCGTTTGAGTCCTTCGAGGACATAAAGACGAGGATGCCAAGCGTTCCGGATCCAAAGAAGGCAATAGAGAAGAGAATACTCGAAGAGTTGCTTGAAAGACAGCGCTTCAATTTGTTCGTAAAGTAAAAATGGCAGAAAAAGAAAACAAACAACCAGAGAAAAAACAAGAGAAGAAGACAGCAACAGAGGCAAAGCCATCAAAGAAGCCAGAAACATTTGATAGCTCTGAAACTCTAGTAAGAATATTTGGATATGACATTCCAGGTTCTAAGAATTTGTATGTAGGCCTTACAAGAATAAAGGGAGTTTCTTGGGCAATTTCTAATGCAGTTCTTCTAAAGCTAGCATATAACAGGGCAAAGAAGATTTCAGATTTAAGCAAGGAAGAGATAGCCAAGATAGAGGGCACATTAAGAAACATGCCAGTACCAGACTTCATGAAAAACAGACGTTCAGACGAGGAAACAGGTCAGACAAAACACCTTCTTACAACAGACTTGGATATGCAAAGAGACATGGACATAAAGAAGATGAAGAAAATAAGATCATATCGCGGTGTAAGACATAGTCTCAAACTTCCAGTAAGAGGCCAGAGAACAAGATCTCACTTTAGAAGCAAAGGTCGTGTTGCCGTAACAGTTCAAAAGAAGACGGAGGCAAAGAAGTAAAATGATACGAAAGAGAAAAATGTTCAGCAGGCCAAAGAAGCTTTATCAGAAGACTCGTATAGAAGAAGAGAACAAACTCTTGAAAATATATGGACTTAAGAATAAGAGAGAAGTCTGGAAAGCTCTTGCAAAGATAAACTATTACAGAACAAGAGCAATGGCTCTCGCCAAGGCTCCTGAGTCAGAACAGGCAGTTTTCTTAGGAAAGCTAAGTGCACTTGGATTCAAGGCAGGTACAATATCTGATGTTCTTGCTTTACAAGTTGAAGACATTCTAAAGAGGCGCCTTCCAACAATAGTTGCAGGAAAGCAGTTAGCATATACTGTGCAGCAGGCAAGACAAATGGTTGTTCATAAGAAAATAAAGATAAATGGAAAGATTGTTAACATCCCAGGATACATTGTTTCACTTGCAGAAGAGGGAAACATAACTTCATCCCAGAAGCTTGTTCCAAGAAAGTCAGCTGAAGAAGAATCATCAGACTCATCAGACTCATCAGAAGAATCATCGGAGGATACAGAATGAAACAGAAAGAAAACAAAGAATCAGAAATAGAAGAAAGAAAGGACAATAAATCTCAGGATGAGCAGAAGAAAGTTGCTCCTGAAGAGAAACTTATAGCTGAAGCAAACGCAGAAGCTCCTCAGACAGAAGCAAAGGAAGAGAGAGCTGGAATAGCATATGTTTACGCTTCTAGAAACAATACATTCGTTCACATAACTGACCTTGCAGGAAATACAATTTCTAGAATAACTGGAGGAATGGTGACAAAGCACGACAGATTAAAGTCAAACCCTACAGTTGCAATGTTCGTTGCAAAGAAAGCTGCTGAGAGAGCTAAGGATTTGGGAATCAATGCGCTATATGTTAGAATGAGAGGAGAAACTGGAGGCACTGGAAGCGGTCCAGGAGCACATGCAGCCGTTAAGAGCTTAAGCAAGGAAGGATTTAGAGTAATAAGCATCTTGGACACAACTCGTGTTCCACGTGGCGGACCTAAGAAGAAGGGAGGTAAGAGAGGAAGAAGAGTCTAAAAGTTTAAAAGACACTTTTTCTTTATACTAAAATGGAAGTAATCACAAAAACTCCTGAGAAACTTGTTATGCGCCTAGATATTTCAGAATCTCTTGCAAATTCATTAAGAAGAAGCATATCCGAAGTTCCTACTCTTGCAATAGATGAGGTAGAGATATACAAGAATGATTCTGCTCTATATGATGAAATGCTTTCCCATAGACTTGGTCTAGTTCCTCTAAAGACTGAGAAGTCAATGTCTGGAAAGACTGAGATAGAACTTAAGCTAAGCAAGTCAGGTCCAGCTACTGTTTATTCAGGCGACTTAAAGGGAAATGCAGATGTCGTTTTCGACGGAATTCCTCTTACTCTTCTAGGAGAGGGTCAAAAGATAGAACTTGTTGCAAAAGCAAAACTTGGAGTTGGAATAAAGCATGCAAAGCATACTCCTGGACTCTGTTATTACAGGCATGTCCTAGAAATTTCAAGTAGCCCTGAAATAGACAAAATAGTTTCAGCAGGTCACGGCCTATTCAAGGCAGAGAAAAAAGGAAGCAAGTGGTTCTGCGACTTGAGAGAGGCAGAGGTTGATGCCATAAATGCCATAAACTCTGATGCTGTAAAAAACACATCTGAAATAGTTTTCGTTGTTGAGTCTTACGGAAGCATGGATGCTAAGGATATATTCCTAAAGGCAATAGAAGCTCTCGGAGACAACCTCGACGAGGCAGTTAAGGCTCTCAAGTAATCTTTCGATACAATTTTAAGCTACTCTCTACTGTATTATTCATGCATGACTATGACCTTAGAGGGCTCGAATCGTCCATAGAATATCTTACAGGGCTCTCAGCAAACTATCTTCGCAATACTCCCATTGATGAGATTCGCAGACAAGTGGAAACAAGTTCGGGAAGAAAGATGAAAATAACTGGTATAGCCACGAGAGTAGTCAATATTTTCTCAGACAAAATAACAGTTCTTGATTAGGGATATAATTTATATACTTCATTTTTCTTGAACTGATATGTACAACTTCATATACGGGATGGGTTATCCAGGTCTTGGAATAAGTGCGGCCGCAATGTTCTTCTTTGTCATACTAGCTTTATGGGATGCAGCATGGAAAGCTGTAGGCCTCTGGAAGTCTGGAACTCAGCGCCAGTTAGTCTGGTTCATTTTCATTTTCATCTTCAACACTGCAGGTATTCTTCCGATAGTATATCTTCTATGGTTCCAGAAGGATAAGAAACTAAAGTCAACGAACTTAAAGTCAAAGAGAAGGAAGTAGGAATATTTTTATACCCATTTTGTAGAGAATTTATATGAGTTTAAGAGACAAACTTTCTGTTGTAGGTTCAGCATTATCAGGCATAGCATTTCCTATAACTCTTAGCATGAAAGAGGAGAGAAAAGAAGGCCTAAAAAGAGCCGACCTTAAAGAAGGTCTTGATTATCCTTCTTCTGACGATATGTTAGGATATAAGGTTCTTGATACTATGACTTACATAGTGTATGCGGCATCTGCAGCAGTAATGATAGGTAACAGACTCGATCCGGGATATTATTCTCCAGGAAGTAGGGAAGCATATATGGCAATCGCTGCAGGGCTTGCTTCAGCAAGAGCATATTTATCAGCAAACGCACGCATTTCTTTGGATTCAATGAAAAGAAGTTCTAAAAACACTTCCAACAATCTTTAAAAACATTCATTCTGTCAGAGTTTTAAGCGGGAGTGCCGGAGTGGTCAAACGGGCTGCCTTGAGGTGGCAGTAGCTTAGTGCTTGCGCAGGTTCGAATCCTACCTCCCGCATTTTTTCTTAGCATATTTTACAAGACACAAATACTTATTAATCGTCAAACTAGACTCGGATTGATGACTCTGGTAGTTTATGACAATGGCAAAGACGATATAGACCTCGGACAAATAGAATTCACGTCTTCCGGAAAGGTCAAAAACAGCTCTAAAATGAGTCATAAGTTGCGAAGGTTCGTTAGCTCCTTGACTCCCAGAATGTTGTGTGCTGTTCAGGAAGAGCATTTCATTTCTGGTAGCAGAAGTACTAATTCAACTTTATTCAATTTAGAAAGCCATAGTATGATACGAGTTGCCGGAGAGGGCAGGGCTGGATTCACTGTATTTCCGCAGAGGCATAAAATATCTCATAAGCTTGAGTCTGTTGTTTTAGACCTGAATCCTGCAATGTTCAGAAAATCAGATTTTGTCAACCTCAGTTGTGGAGGAATACAATTTGATGAATATTGGAATGAGGGAACTTTCTCGCCTGCAGGAGGAAGGTATGTCTCTACCATGACTGCAGACAGGATTCACTCGATTTATCTTGGAGAGAAAGCAGTTTCAAAGTATTACCCTCAGGAAGCAAAGGAATTAGAGCTGAGAAGAAACAGTATACCTTTCGTTCTCCCATCACAGTATTATGTTACCCCTCCAGAACTTTTTGAAGATACAAGTCGGGCTGCTGTATTAGCTATGATTCGTTTATTAACAAAGAAAGGTTACATTGAAGAGCATCTTACATTCGTTGAGGAACTTGCTGCAAGGCAGAAAGCAGAGGATTATTGCGCATCTAAAGGGGAGAAAAATTTTTATCAAAATAGTTACTGGAAAAGAACTATGGATCGGATTACTGCATCAAGAAAAATTAGGGATGAATTAGGCGCTATAGTTAAATCAGGTGATTTTGAAGTGAGAAAAGCAATTATTTTGAATCGCGCCCTAAATGCAGTAGGAAAATCTATAGAAATCGGACTTGTTGGAGGAGCAGAAGGATCTAGAGACGAATTTGGGCGATATCTTCTCTCTGAAAACTCTACTTCTTACAGCCAGTTAGGCAATAGCAAGAATTTAGTTGAGATGGATAGAAGATTTGAGCTTATTCCATCCCAGTTGGCTTCAGGTTTAGTATACGTGGTACCACAAAATAAACACGCAGCCCAACACGCTTTGGAGAGTCTTAAGGTATTCAATCTACAATACCCTGACACTGTTCATATAGATGGGCACAAAGAAAACTTTTCGTTTGCATAAAAATAATTTAATTCTCTTGTCTATTATGTTCCAGAGAACTCTCTCATCGCAGGAAGAACTTTCCCGAATATGTACTGGGCTCCCTCTTCCATGCTCATGTTTGGAATTTCAATAGCATCTTTCTCACTAACATC
>DAIEOU010000018.1 GCA_027348755.1 archaeon | reverse complement strand
GACTTCAGATTTTCAGTCTTTGTGTTATATCTCGATAGAGAAAACCTTTATAAAAGAACTAATTCATATTATATCAATGGCTAAAGAGGCGGTTTCCAACAATGCAGGTGTTTTTGCCCTTGTTTCATCTGTCCTTAGTCTTGTGCTCCCTATTTCTTCATTCCCTCTAGGATTCGTTGGAGGATTCATATTTGCAATATTAGGCATTGTATTCTCAATAATTCAGCTAAGAAGAGGAAAGAATGCATGGGCTATATCTGCATTAATAATATCTGTTCTTGGACTTATACTAAGTGCATTTATGCTTTATGCAGAAGTTAATATAGTTCAAGGAGCTATAACTCAATATCAACAAATGGTTCAATCAGGAGTTGTAAACCAATCATCAGGAGCTTCATATGGCGCGTAAACACGAGATGGATAATATAGGAGCTATAGAGCTTTCTATAGGAACAATGGTTGTCATCGTCCTAGCAATGGCAATGCTAATAATGGGTCTTGTTCTTGTAAATAAGATATTCTCAGGAGCTACACAAAGCGTTGATACAATAAACGACAATGTACGTGCACAGATAAATGGTCTTTTTAGCAATAATAATCAGAAGGTAGCTATACTTCTTCCAGGAAACTCAGTTTCAATTCCAAAAGGACAAAGCTTCGGTATAGCGTTCGGAGTGCGTGATACTACTCAAGGTTCTACAGCTCAAGATAATTTCCATTATGATATAGAGCATGCAAGCATTGCTTCAACATGTCAGGGAGCGAATGGAATATCAGAAGCTAATGCCTTAAGTTACATATATCTTGCAAAGTCTGGAGACTTTAGCCTTTCTCCGGGAGATACGTATAATCAAATATTCAAGATTCAACCTCCTTCAAATGCTCCTCTATGCGAGATAGCATATAATCTAGTTGTAAGAAAGGATGGAGCTGCAGGTCCTGTATATGATACACAGCAGTTCTTCGTTAAGATAACTGCCTAATTATGGCTTACCCCAACATAAAGTGGTTCATAAGGATTTTTGCAGTTCTTTTCATCATATATTCTCTTTATATTGCAGGGCTAGCTCCTGAATACATAATACTTTTTGTATTAATTACATCTGCATTTTGGATTCTAAGAGGGCATTTATACAGGAAGATAGACTCTTTCATAAAAAAGATATTTCCATGGACTAAAAAGATGCCTTCATGGGTCGAGAAAGGAATTATAATTATATCTTTTATAATTGTATATATAATTCTCAAAGATCTAGTGTTTCTAATTCTCAAGCTTTTTGGGCTTGACTTTGACAAAGCCCTAACGGCAATCACTTCTAAAAACGCTTAAAAAGCCTTCTTATCTCCCAAATACATGGAAGAATACCTAAAATACAAATGGTTCTTTACTTCATCTGGAAAGCTTGTTGTGGGTGGAAAGAATGCATCACAGAATGATGAGCTTATTAAAGAACTGAAGAAAGAAGGACATGAAAGGATAGTAATGCATACATCTTCTCCAGGAAGTCCATTCAGTTGTATTGTCGCAGCTCCGGAGGAAGTATCAAAGAAGGATAGAATTGAATGTGCTATATTCACAGCTTCATTCAGCAAGGCATGGAAATCAGGAAAAGAGAATGAAATAATAGACATATTCAGGCTCACTCAGCTCACAAAGCGTTCAGGGATGTCTCAAGGAACTTGGGGTGTAAACGGCCCAGTTGAAAAGATATCTGCTCCTCTCTTGCTAGTTCTCACGAGACAGAAAGGAATATTGAGAGCAGTTCCAGAGCAGAGCGTTAAATCAAAGAAAGAAATACTTGTAAAGTTCGTTCCAGGATCAATAGATAAACAAGATATTCTTCCTAAGCTTGAGATTGAAATAGGAAAGCTTCCACATAAAGAAGAAATACTTGCAGCATTGCCTGCAGGCGGAATGAGGTTGGTGAAATAATGGTGGGACAAGGTCAGACTATGCAGTTTCAGATTGGAAAGAATGGCGTTACACCCGGAGTCATTGACGCTCTGAATAAAGGATTCGAGACTCACAAGCACATTCGCATCTCAGCACTTAAGGCATCTGGAAGGGATAAGGAATCAATGACAAAGATTGCAGAGGACATCAAGTCTCGCCTCCCTTTAGAAACCGTGTTCAAGATTATAGGCTTTACTATAATCCTCAGCAGGCGTCATGGAAATGGAAAGCCTTCGATCCGATCTAAGGCTAAGAAAGTCAAGAGATATAGTTTCTTTAAACAACAGAAGAACTCCAGTAAGAAAATATGACTAGCTCTATATCGCAATTGGAGGCTTACGCATCTCTTCGTGAGGGTATTACACATTTCGAAACTGCCTACGGTTTTCGTAATTATCGCGCCGCTGTGGCAGCGGCTAAAGATCTGCTTAACAAAAGGATACCTTCTTTTGAAAATGAATTTCCGCAAAACATACGAAATCAGCTTACTTATGGCAATTCAGAATATATTGGCAATCTGAAGAAGAGAGCAAATACAGTTCTAGAGGGAAAAATATCATTACGTTGATAATAAAATAGTCAATTTTCAGTCTCCAATAAATTTGATAAAACTTATAAACGTACAAAATTCCTGCATTTAATGGAAGGCATATATCAAGTTCCGCGCATCGTGGTGCCACACGGATTAATAGAACACGCGGCTGAAAATAAGGATATTCACCTTAAATTATATTCTATAAATAGAGAAAATTCCGCGCCCTTTAGTCCTGCGGAAGTTGACTTTGCAAAAGAAACAGTTCGAAAAAGAATTGACTGGAGTAATCTTGACACCAGGCTAGGAATGGGATTTGCCATACTCTCGAATGGTTTTATGAATGTTAATCTATGGGGTGGAAATGAAGTATATCTGCTCAACCAAAATTTGTATGCGCTTAACAGAAATGAACTTCCCTTGTTACCCGGTACTTTTCTGAGAAGACTGAATACAGATGAAGAAGGCGTTTATTGTTGTTTTGAAGGCACAATTTTGGGTCACGAATCTGAATCTTGGGCAAGATACACAATCTCAAGGGAAGATGAGAACACAAGAAGAAGTCAGTATCTTAAGGACTTTTTTTCCGGAAAAATCCCTCGAAACTAAATCTTAAACTTAACAAGGTTTAAATACCATAAAATTCAATGATTTTTAGGTTAAGCGGCCTTGAGCCGATCTAGCGCCGTAAGGCGTGACCTAAACGATACAAATGGCAGACATAAGATTAATATCACCTGGAGAATTCAACTCAAAGCTTGCTGAATCTCTGAAGAAAGACAAGATAGTCTCAGCTCCAGCCTGGGCAGCTCTTGTAAAGACTGGAGCAAGCAAGCAAAGACCTACAGCAGATCCTGACTTCTGGTACAAGCGAGCTGCAAGCATTTTAAGACAGATTTATGTTAGAAAAATTATAGGGGTTCAGAGATTAAGAAGTAGATATGGAGGAAGAAAAGACAGAGGAATGCAGCCAGCAGCTTTCTTCAAGTCAAGTGGAAAGATTATAAGAATGATACTTCAGCAGCTTGATGCAGCAGGTCTTACAGAGAAGGCTGCGGGAAAGAAAGCAGGAAGACAGCTCACAGCAAAGGGAAGAGAATATATGGAGGCAGTTGCATGACAAACACTCATCAGAAAAAGATAAAACTAGGAGTGCACGCAAGAAGAACAAAATGGGCTCCATTCTGGGCAGTTCTTAGAAAGTTCGGAACTGGGAAGAGAGTGCACCCATCAATGATGACTGCTCAAAGAAGACACTGGAGGAGAACTGCTTTGAAGATAGGACCTAGAAAAGTTGCAAATAGTCACTTAGGATAAAATGGCAGAAAAAGAAACAAAATCAGTTGAAAGAGAATATGTTGTTCCATTAAGACGTGAGTATCTTAAGGTTCCTCAATACAGAAGAACTGGAAAAGCAATAATGGGAATAAAGAAATTCATAGCAAAGCACATGAAAGTTCCTGAGAGAGACGTAAACAAGGTAAAGATAGACATGCATTTCAACAATGTTCTCTGGGCAAAAGGTCGCGCTAGCCCTCCATCAAAAGTCAAAGTCAAGGCAGTAAAAACTGGAGATATAGTCAATGTCACATTTGTTGAGACTCCAAAGCATGTTGAGTTTGCTAAGGCACGTCTAGAAAGATTACATAAGCCTGCAGAGAAGTCAAAGAAGCAGACAGATGAAAAGAAGGAGCAGAGTGAAGAGCAGAAGAAAGAAGAGTCAGAAAAGGAGAAATCAGCGGCAGAATCTAAGGCGGCAGAGATAAAACAGGAATCTAATGCAGAGAAGCATACTACAAAGGCTCAGAAAGCTGCAAGGCCTCAGAGAATGGCTTTACAGAAGTAAATTTCTTATACTCTAGAATAACAATATTCTTAAACAGGATGTTTATGCATTTTTATGCCACAAGACAATTTGGTTGGCGTTGTTGTTCCAGTTTATGCTTACATGCCTGAAAGGGTAGATTATCTTAATCTTTGTCTTAAAAGTCTTGCAAGACAAGAGCAACCGTTTGTATCTATAATTGTTGATGATGGTTCTCCTCTTTTTAATGACGTAAAACCATTGGTAGAATCTTACGATGAAAGATTTAGGCTATTTAGACGTGAGAGGCGAAGCACAGATAAGAAAACTGCTTCTAATGCATTAAACATGGGTTTGAGTATTTTACTTGACAATTCTCATGGAATACTTAGAAAAGACGAGTCAATAAAAGCAATATGCTACCTTCATTCAGATGATATGCTTCCTCAGGACAGCCTTAAAAAAAGATTTCAATCTATGTCTAAAGAATCTCCCTTTGTATATGGAAGAAATCTTCTAATAGATGATTATTCAAGAGCTTTCGGATACCAAGGGAGCAGAGTAGGTTCATTCATGCATGGATATAACTTTGCATATCATACTTCTTTCTGGGAAACTGGATTTATAAGAGATCTGAGGAATTACGTTAAACACAAACATAATCAGAAAGGATTATTCGACTCTGAAATTTCTATAGGAGAAGACAGAGATGTAACTTTATCATCATTAGAATTATTAAAAATACACAGAATGAATTCTCATTTTATAAGCGCTCCAACGTATTATTACAGGATTCATGATAATTGCCTTTGCAAAGAGATACCTGGACAAGACAAGAACGCAGATGTTCAGGCAGTTGATGCAAAACACGGAACATGGAGAGCTGGGAATTATATCCCTGATAATATAAAAGATGTCGGAAGAAAGTTAAGAACATTCGTTAATGGATTATCAAACAACTCTGGAAGCTTTAATGCAGATCCACTTCTCGTCAAATAAATAATGCATTAGAGAACGACAATCCTTTTAAACAATTTATTATATTACATGATGTGAGCGAGTATAAACAAGCTATATACACCTGGAGAGGTCTTATATTTCTTGAAAATAAAAGAGTTGCTAGCAAGAGAGATTTATCTTTGCGCACAGAAATGAAAATGGCTGGATACAGACAAGACCCTTTAAAGAGCGCTGTTCCAACACGCGATGAACTTAAGGCAGAATATATCTCTAAAGGTATTCACGTAATTTTTGGTAAACCAATAAACGGATATAACGGAAGAAACGAGATGAACAAGCATCAGTTTGTTGGTGTGGTTATATCAGAAAAAGAATATAAAAGAATTTATGGAAATAGCCTTTTATAGAGTAATAACCTGCCAATATAATGTTGAACCTTCTCTTAAAGTCAATAAGAAAAAATTCTGATAAAAATAAGGCATTGCTTCTTCAGAGATTCTTCAAGACAGGAAAAGGTCAGTACGGAGAAGGAGATTTATTTTTGGGGCTTACAGTTCCACAGTCACGAGAGATTGCCCTAGAGTTCAAGGATATGCCATATGAAGATTTGAATACTTTATTGAAATCCAAATATCATGAGGAGCGCCTTATATCTCTTCTTATATTGGTTCATAGATATGAAAAAAACGAGCCGGAAAGGAAGAAGGTATTTGATTTTTATCTAAAAAACAGAAAAGGAATAAACAACTGGGATCTTGTTGACTTGTCTGCTCCGAGGATTGTTGGGCGACACCTTTACGATAATGGCCCAGACAGCTCAATTCTTCATCAATATGCCAAATCAATAGATTTGTGGGAAAAACGTATCGCTATTGTTTCCACAATGTATTTCATAAGCAAAGGCAGTTTTGATGAGACTCTATCAATTACAGAGCAGTTAATGCAGGACAAGCATGACTTAATACATAAGGCATGCGGATGGATGTTAAGAGAGGTAGGAAAAAAAGATGAATCAGTTCTCAAGAAATTCTTGTCAAAACATTATAAGAAAATGCCTAGAACAATGCTTCGATATGCGATAGAACGTTTTCCCGAACATGTTCGCAAGGCATATTTAAAAGGAACGATAAAATAAATATCTCATGGGAATAAATATAGAACAGCTGCAAAAGACAAAGCCAATAAAAGAACTTCTTAGATTTGGAATAATAAACATTGACAAGCCTTCAGGGCCAACTAGTTTTGCAGTTTCTCAGTATGTCTCTCGTTCTCTGAAGCTTACAAAGACAAGTCATCTTGGAACTCTAGACCCGCAGGTTACTGGCGTTCTTCCAGTATCATTGGACAGAGCATGCAGACTCAGCGGTTTTTTGATGCACCGAGATAAGACATATGTTGGAATAATGCAGCTCCATGATGAAGTCTCAGACTCTAGGTTGAATGAAGTTATAACAAAGTTCCTTGGAACTATAACTCAGCTTCCTCCTGTGCGCTCTCGTGTAAAAAGGGCTGAGCGTGAGAGGGAGATAAAGACATTCGAAATATTAGAAAGAGAGGGGAAGAACGTTCTTTTCAAAACTAGAGTGCAGGCTGGAACGTACATAAGGAAACTTATACATGATATGGGAGAACAGCTCGGAGGCGCCCACATGCTTGAGCTGCGCAGGACAGAGGCAGGTCTGTTTGTAGAACCATGTTACAATCTTTATGACTTCGACAAAGCTGTTTCTGTCTACAAATCAGGAGATGACTCGCTGCTTCGTAAAATGATTGTTCCTGGAGAGATTGTTTCTGAGCTTTATCCTGTACTAGAGTTAAAGAAGGAAAGTGTTGTGCGCGTGCTTAGAGGTTCGCCGATATTTAAGAGAGATATCCTGGGCAAGTCAGATTTAGAAAGAGATGAACATGCTGCTGTTTTCACAGGGGAGAAATTCATAGGAATGTATCGTGCTGTAAACGAAGGTGATGTAGTGCTAGTGCCAGAATTTGTATTTAATTAAAAAAAGTAATTTATTCTGAACAGAGTTTCTGGAGAAATTAATCTTTTGAAACTTTTACTGCTTTAGGTCCTTTGTCTCCCTGCTCTACTTCAAATGTTACTGCATCTCCTTCTTTCAAGGAAACGCCTTCATTTAGTCCAGTTGTGTGAACAAAATACTCTTTAGCGTCTTCTCCGGCTATGAAGCCGAAACCTTTCAATTCATTAAAGAACTTTACTTTGCCTTTCATATGTTTTTACCCTCCGTTAATTAATTCTTA
>DAIEOU010000017.1 GCA_027348755.1 archaeon | reverse complement strand
TAAACCCAGGGGTAAATTTGTTCTTCTTGTTTGATTTTTCTTTGACTTCACGTTCAGTTCGTATTATTAACAAATATCAAAAGGAAAGCGCCTGTAGCTCAGAGGATAGAGCAACGGACTTCTAATCCGTAGGCCGCAGGTTCAAATCCTGTCGGGAGCGTTAAGTTTTCTATTACTCTTTTAGGTTATAAGCTTGAAGTGAACTTTTAAAAGCACTGAATAACACTAGCAGATGTGCGCACGTGGCACAGCGGCTACTGCATTCGCCTGCAGAGCGAGTTTTCCTGGGTTCGAGTCCCAGCGTGCGCTTTTATACTTCTTAATCTTTTAAAGAATTGAAAGTATTATTAATAATATTAAAAATAAAATTTAGCCTAAAGCTTACTTGAGCTTTGCGGCTTCGTCTTTTGAAACGACTCTCCAGCACTCATGTGGGCCAGCGAGTGATTTCGCGACTGCAAAGAAGCGGCCACCTTTTTCTACAATCTTGTAGCTGTCGGTTTCAAACTTCTTCTTAGTCTTTACATCGTAGAAGCTAATTTTTGGTTTTGCCATGGTAACCTCTTTACATATCCTCGATAACCTTATTTTTAAACTTTTCCCGAGCACATCAGGTTTATATAGGAATATCAAGATTCAATGGAATGGCAGCTGAAAGTATAGAAGAGCTTGCGATGTTTTGTAAAAGGAAAGGGTTTGTATTCAAAAGTAGTGAGATATATGGAGGTTTTGCAGGTTTTTGGGACTTTGGACCATTAGGGGCAGAGCTTTTTTCAAACGTGAAAAAAGACTTTTGGAATTTCTTTGTGCATCAGAAAGAGAATATGACTGGAATTGAAGCAAGTACAATATCACATCCTAAGACATGGGTTGCTTCAGGGCATGTTGCAAACTTCAGCGATATAGCAGTAGTAAATAAAAAGACTAAACAGGCAATGAAAGTCGATAAGAGCGAGGTCGACAAGTTCCTTAAAGAGAATCCAGATTGGCAGGCTCAGGGAGAGTTTAGTTTAATGTTTAAGACAGATGTAGGAGCTTTGAATCCAGTCGATGCTTATCTTAGAGGAGAAACAGCTCAAGGAATGTTTATGGACTTTAATGCTGTGGCTGATACGAGCAGGAAACAGCTACCGTTTGGAATAGCTCAAGTAGGAAGATGTTTTAGAAATGAGATAGCTCCAAGAGATTTTCTTTTTAGGAGCCGGGAATTCACAATAGGAGAACTTGAATTTTTCATAAATCCTGAGCAGTTTAGCTGTCCAATACTTGAGAAAAAACACAAAGAGCTTAAGATAAGACTTCTAGATGCTGAAACTCAAGAGAAAGGGGGAGAAAAACTTAATGAGACTAGCATAGGGGAGATGCTTAAGGCAAAGAAGCTTGATGAATGGCATGCATATTGGCTTGCAGAGCAGGTTTTATGGCTAAAACAGCTTGGACTTGCTGAAAACGTAAAAATAAGGGAACACATGAAGTCCGAGTTAAGTCATTATTCAAGTGCAACATTTGATTTAGATTATGAATTTCCTTTCGGAAGTAAAGAGATTGCAGGGAATGCAAATCGCGGGCAGTATGATCTTACGCAGCATTCAAAGGCTTCGAGTCAGAAACTTGAGATATTCGATGAATTAAGCAAGAAGAGAGTTATTCCTAGAGTAATAGAACCTACATTTGGGATGGATAGAATATTTTTAGCATTACTTTGCAAGGCATATACAGTTGATAAGAAGAGAGATAATATTGTTCTTAAGCTTCCTGCAAGGCTTGCTCCTTATGCAGCCGCAGTACTTCCTATAGTCAAGAATGAGGATATGATAAAGCTGTCAAAAGAAATATGTACAGATTTGAGGAAAGAGTGGAATATAGCTTATGATGAATCTGCAAGCTTAGGAAGAAGATATGCAAGAAATGATGAAATTGGGACACCATTATGCATAACAGTAGATGAGGATAGTATAAAGAAAAAAACTGTTACAATAAGAGACAGAGACAGTACGAAGCAGATAATAGTGCCCATATCCGAAATTGCGAACGTTATACGTTCTGTTCGCTCTGGGGAAAATATTCTTGAGCTTGGAAAAGAAGTAGAAACTCGAGTTAAATAAATTTTATATGCTCTCTGAGACAATCATGTTTATATATAAGAATTAGGTAGCAGAGGTATGTCTCAGGCTAGAGCTGAAAGTCAATTAGACTGGGTATATCATTCAACTTATCTTAGTTCGGCAGGTATTTCAATAAATAACTCTGAGGATTATTTTCTCTCTTGGAGAAAAGGAGACTTTGTTTGTATCTCCCCTAGTTCATCAGAGGGAGCATTAGATATCACTTATAGAAGTATAAAACCGAGCATATCTTTATTGAAATCTTTGGAAAGCTCATTTCCAGAAGATGCCTCTAGGCTTCATGTCTTAGTTTCTGAAAGAGGATGCATAGAAGGAAATTTCGACAAATCGGATTGTTCTCATATGAAATACTTAGTTCATAAAACTTATCCTAATAATGTTCCATCTAATGCAAGCCTTATAGATTCGTCCAAGTTGCCAAAACTTGATTCTGTTAGTGCATAGATTTTAATATCTTCTTTATTGCTTTTCTATAAGGGCCTGTAGTATAGTGGTAATACGCACGAATGGCATTCGTGAGATTCGAGTTCGATTCTCGGCAGGTCCATAGGGCCCATAGTCAAGTGGCACGACGCATCCTTCGCAAGGATGAAACCCGAGTTCAATTCTCGGTGGGTCCACGTTGATATGAAACCAAAATATATTATAGAACATCTTGAGAAACGGCTTTGGAGATGGTGCATGATTGAGTATGAAAGATCTAGCCAGATAGTGGGAAAAGAGAACATTCTGTTTACAAACATAAAAAGAGATTCTGAGAAGCTCAAGGCTTTTGGGAAATGTGAAAAGAAAAGCGTTTCTGAGTTAGGACTTAATACTTCAAGAGTTTGTATTCTTGATCCAGTTGCTGAGAAAACCTTAAGTCCAGATGAAGTAGATGATTTTGATTACTTTGTAATAGGCGGAATACTTGGAGATGAAAAATTCAATGGACGCACTGGGCGTGAACTAACAAAGTTTATGCCTGAAGCAGTGAAAAGGAATATAGGAGATAAGCAGTTTACAATAGATAATGCGGTGTATGTTACACATGCAATAGTAAACGGAAAGAAACTATCAGAGATTAAAATGCAAGACGAAGCTGAGATTGAGATAAAAGATGGCGAATCAATAATTCTTCCTTATACATACCCTTTGATTCAAGGAAAGCCTGCCATGAGCGATAAGCTTATTGCATATCTAAAGCATAAACGTTCAATCTGAAAGGATTTATAAATATAATACGCCAGATATAATAATGAAAAAGGGGAAGGTTATAGGTATTGTCGCCATAAAAGGCGGGGTTGGAAAGACAACTGTTGCTTCTTCTCTTGCAGCAGAGTTAGCAAATAGGTTCGGTCAGAAAGTTCTTTTGGTTGATGCCAATTATTCTTCTCCACATGTTGCTATGCACATGAATATTGATAAGCCTGCGAAGACAATACACGATGTACTCTCTGGAAAAATAAGAACATCAAATGCTGTACACAGCAGATATGGGGTAGATGTTATACCTGGGAATGAATTTGGAAGTCTCAAATTCAATGCTCTGAAACTAAAGGATAGGATAAAACAAGTGCAAGATAAATACAATTATGTAATAATAGACGCATCTCCTTCTTTCAATGATGAGCTTCTTTCTACAGTCATAGCAGCTGATAGTCTTATAATGGTTTCAACTCCAGACACGCCTACTCTTTCCTCTTCCATAAAGACTGCAATGCTTGCAAAGCATCGTGGAACTCCAGTGCATGGAATAATAATAAATAAGATAAGAGATCCAAGGTATGAGCTTACCCTTGCAGATATGGAAAATGAAACTGATTTGCCAGTAATAGCCAGGATAAGGGATGATGAAAATCTTGTCAAGGCTTTGTATATGCGGATGCCTATAACAGTTCTAAAGAAAAATTCTCATTTTTCAAAACAGATGAATGCAATAGCAAGAGCACTTACAGGGAAACATCAAGACATAGGGTGGTTCAGAGAAATATTCGGTCTTAAGTTCAAACCTGAAGAAGTTAACAGGGAAATAATACGTGAGTATTATGAAAGTCCTATAAGGTAATTGAATTATATTTTTCTATAAAAATAATGGCTGCGGGGAGAATTGAACTCCCGACCCCTGCCTCATGAGAGCAATGCTCTACCACTGAGCTACGCAGCCAGCGTTCAAAAATAAATCAGGTTTTTAAGGCTGTTGCTCAGCTGAATTATAAAATTAATTAGATGCGCTCTTCTGTACTAGTAAATCTTGCTTCGCCTGCTTTGCTTTCTCGGCCTTTACCAAACGACCTATATATCCAGCTATTTTGTTCCTTACAGACTTGCTTGGCATTAATCCACGAAGCTTCTTTTTGTTGTCTTCAAACTTATGACTAAATCCGCTATTCTGGTTCATAAGCTGTTCTGCAGCTCTCTTCACCATAGTTGACTTTATTCTTCCCATACTTCATCTCAGAAAATTGGTTATTTAAACGTTTGGCTTTCTATCTTTTTAATTCTGTATTTACTGGCTTAGTATGTGTGTGCGCAGCTCGATAGTCTCTGTATCCTATTATTGATATGCCTATGGCTGTAGCAGCTATAAGCACGCCTATAAGTGGATAATACTCTCTGTCAGTATATTTGTTTGCACCTACTCTTTGCCCAAGATGTCCTGAATCTCTTGAATCTCCAGTTATAGGGGTTTCTTTTAATGCATCTTCTATACCAGTAAATCTTCTACATCTGCTGCATCCACAAGTGTTTTTTCTTAGTTGATATTCATCTGAATTATACGCCATAAGGAAATATCTCCATTTGATGCTTTATAATTCTGTCTATTTTATTTTAGGGTTTTATGGACAAGAAAGTTTTTCCAACTTGATACGAATGCTTCTGATTTTTTGTCTAACTCTCCCCTTGAAATTACAATGCAGAGAAGGCGTTGCTTATGTGCTTCCTCAAGAGATTCTGCCAGTTCTTCTTGCTTTATTTTTTTCTTGTCTTTTGATACAACTAGATATGTTTGTATTCCGTGTGGACCCTGCAACGATGCTTTTATTACACACTCTTTTTTGTCTGCTGAAACTAGTGATTGTATTCCATATCCTTCCCTCTCAATGAATGCTTTGACTTCATCAGCGAATGGAGTAGTCTGCTGTGCTTGATGTATTGAGAGAGAGAATTCTTGAGGAGCAGCTTGTTTTTTCTGTATTCTTTCTCTTTTTGGTTTGTCCTTTTTTTGTTCATTCAATGTTTCAGGCTGAGTATTCTGAGAAAATTGTTGCTCTGTTTTTTCTGTCTTTACTGCCTCTTTTTCGACATGCTTCTCTTCTTTCTTTTCTATTCTTGGCTGAGTAATAATTTGCAATGCTTCATGCTCAGGTACCTGATGATATCTCCACATTATCTTCTGTGGTTGTGAGGGGTCTTTTAATGGAATCGCAAAATCCTTTATTGCTCTTAACGCAACTCGCATAACTGGACTTTCTTTTTCATCATCAAGTACTCTCTTCTCTTTAATACGCAAGAAGGCTTCCTTTTCTCTTTGGTTGAGATGTTGTGTAAAATTTTCAAGCTGAGATTCTTGACCTTCCAAATAATAAAGAGGAGATCCTCCAACTCTAAGGTTACTTATTCTTACTAACCTTTCTCCATATAGTTCAGAGAGAAATGCTGAAGCGAATAAGGGTTCGATTTTTGTCTCCGAGGCAACTCTCACAGGAAGTGTGGGACCGTTTGAGCGTATAAGATATAATATTCTCTCTTTTTGTTCTGCTGCAGTTGGCATATTTCAGAAAGAATAGAGCTTATTATAAAGACTATGGTTTTAGCCAGGACACTTCATAATAAGTTATATCCTCTTCATCATCTATTATAGAAAAGAGCACTTTTTTTCCAGTAGCATGAGCGACTCTGTTTTTTGCAGAAAAATCTCTCCAGTCTATTCTGTTTTTGGAAGTCATAACAATTACTATCCATATAGAATGTTGGGTTCCTTTTTTGTAAACTCTGAAGTCTCCTCCGAATTTAAGACCCTCTTTAAGCACATACCCTTTTTTCCTAAGGTCAGAGTATACTACGAGTCTTGCATCAATGTTTTTGTCTATGCTTCTTAATTTTAGTCTTGCAGACTCTTCTCCAACTTCTTTTCCTTTTATTATAAGAGAGAGCTTTCCTTGCTTTATAAGGAAAAGAGATTCTACCGGAGTATAAAATATAGCGTTATCTCTTTTCTCTCCAATATTTGATTTAGACTGTAAAGAGAATGCTTCAATAGAACTTGATTTTATATTAGAAGAAGAAAGTATTGCAGTTATCATTTATATGAATATAGCCATAGATTTAAAAAACGCTCGGTTTTGTCTTAGGTATGAGCGATTTTGGAGATTTTGAGGAAATAAAGGACGAGCAGCAGATTGAAGAAAATGGAGAACAAGCTGTTCCTACAAGGGTAAGAATGCCTAGAGATAAGGAAATAATGGGATTTGTTATGCAAAGACTTGGAGGTAACAGGATGGAAGTAAAATGCAGCGATGGTAAAACAAGAAACTGCCGCGTCCCAGGTAGATTCAAGAGATCATTCTGGATAAGACCTAAAGATATTGTGCTCGTAGAACCATGGGAAGGAGATAATGAGAAAGCAGATATAGTCTTTCATTATCCAAAGAATGCTGTTGGGCAGCTTAGAAAGAAGGGGCTTCTTAATCAGTTCAACGATTCTTTCTAACACAAAAGCTTTATATCTCAGAAAAACTGGCCTTCATTATGGGAGAATATGACTTTAGGGAGATAGAAAAAAAGTGGCAAAAGCGTTGGAAAGATGAAAAGGCATTTGAGGCCAATCCTTCAAAGGCGCAAAAGATATTTGTTAATTTTCCATATCCATATATAAACGGATATCTTCATTTAGGTCATGCTTTTTCTGTAACAAGAGTTGATGTATATGCTAGATACAAGAGAATGCAAGGTTTCAATGTTCTTTTTCCGCAAGGATGGCATTGCACAGGAACTCCAGTGTGGGCTGCAGCACAGAGAGTAAGAGAAAATGAGAAAAAGCAGATAGAAATAATAAAATCTTTGGGCTTTTCTGATTCAGAGGTTAGTAAATTCGGAGATGTAAAACACTGGATAGACACTTTCGTACCAGCAGCTCAGGAAGACTTGTCTAGACTAGGAGCAAGTGTTGATTGGAGAAGGAGTTTTATAACTACCTCTTTAAATCCAAGATACGATTCATTCATAAGATGGCAATTCAACAAACTCAGAGAACTTGGATATATTGCAAAAGGAAAGAAGCCAGTTGTATGGTGCACAAAGGATGATATGCCTGTCGGCGATCATGATAGAGCAGAAGGAGAAGGAGAGACACCGCAAGAGTTTAGCCTTCTTAAGTTTAAGTTTGGAGAATACTTTATTGTCGCAGCAACTCTAAGGCCAGAGACTGTTTATGGTCAGACAAACC
>DAIEOU010000016.1 GCA_027348755.1 archaeon | reverse complement strand
CTTCTGCAAGAGATATTTCTGCGTTTCTTTCTTGTATAAACGCACGCTTCAGCTCTTCCTGTTTTAGTCTAAAAAGATTATTGAATTTTGAGAATGCAAGTATTTCTTCTTTTAGATTATCTATATGCCCAACTAAGAGCTCTAAATCTTTTTCAAGATTTTCTTTCGAGCGATTTATATCTTCAAGTCTGCGCCTGGATTGTTCAATATGTATTGCACGTTCACGTAAAATTTCAAGATTGCTCTTCTTTGATTCTAGAGCAGACAGCTCTGAATACAAAGCCGATATATTAGACTCTATATTTTTCCTATCTTCATTCCAGGCAAGAAGAGATTTCTGTAAGTCAAAAATAGCATTTTCTGCTTCGTTTTTTATGTTGTGTTTGTGCACTTCAGATACATCTTGAAGACATGTAGGGCACATTTGTATGCTAAATACCCTATCTCTTTTCTCAGTATTCTCTTCTATCTTTTGTCTTGCAGATTCTATTTTAGCAGTCAAGTCCATTAGTTCTCTATTATATGCCTGAAGGAATTCTCTCTTTGATAGTATATCTGAGAGTATTTTGTCATAATCTTCCTGGTTAAATGACTCCTTGAAATCTTCTAAAGCGCGCTCTATTTCTGACGCGTCTCTGCTCAATAATACTATTGATTCCTTCTTTGTACCTATCAGAATCTTTGTCTTTTCTACTTCTTTTTCGAAGACTTCCCGTTCTTTTATCTTTTGCTCTGCAGCTTGAGATTCATTTTCTATCTTCTTTCGGACATCAGTTGATTCTTCAAATAATCTCGACTTCTCGAACTGCTTAGATTCGAGTTCCTCAACAAAATGTTTTCTTAGACTTAGTCTTACTTTCTCCTCATCTAACATCCTCAGTTCCATTTGAAGAATCTTCATCTCTTCTCTGATAGAAGTAAGATATAGTTCAAGGTTTTCACGTATGCGCTTATATTTGTCTATGCCAAATATGTGTCTGAGAATGTTGAGTCTCACATCTGGATCCTCATTTATTATCTGCTTCATTTCCTCTTGAGGAGTGTAAACCGTGTATCTGTAAAGCAAATTATTTTTCTTTATGAACTCTGAAGGATATCCTAGAAGTTCAAGTATTTTTGTCTTAAGTTCAGTTATAGATATCTCGTATTTGTCTCCATTTATAGTTATAGCTGCGTACTCATTTGATATAGATTTATTTCCGCGCCTTAATTTTCTCTCTATTATTATTTCTTTTCCGTCAATTTCCAGGAAAAGGCTGACTTCTCCGACATTTGTACCGTTTCTAAGCAATGCCGAACCTTTCTGACCTGGCTGAAGGCCAAAAAGAGCATATTCTATTGCAAGAAGTATTGTTGTTTTACCAGATCCAATCTCTCCAGACATTAAAAGAGAGCCTTCGGGAAAATGTATCTCTTGGTCTTCATAACTCCTTATATTTTTCAGAGTAAGCTTGTTAAATCTCATATTTCAACGCTCTTCCTGACTTCACTAAGAAGCCTTTCTTCAAACACCATACCTTTTTCATCCTCTGCTTTCTCAACCTGAAGAGCACGCATAAGTCCGGGAATCAGAGCATTATACTTACTAGGATGTGCTTGTTCAAAATTAGATATTATTTGTTGTTCAAGCTGAGCAGAATCAAGAAACTCATTCTTTATGTCAGATTCAGGCATATGCAATCTTGTAGTGCTTTTCAAAAAAGTAAATGCTCCATGACTTCTAGCAAATCCTTCTATTTTCTGGAAATCTATGTCTGCAGTCTTTCCTTTTTCAATTACTCCTGCAAGCTTTAATATTACTATCTTGTCCTTAAGAGAAGATTCAGATAATACTTTTATTATATCTTCAGTTGCAGTCAATGCGTTGTTTATCTCAAGATAGTGCACTATAACATCTTTTAATTTTATTGTCTCTTTTGTTATTCTCCCGTTTTCAAATATATAGAAAGATCCTTGCTGAAGTTCTTCAAGCTCAGAAAGATTGTTTGGGAATATTGGGCCAGAGTACACTCGCCCTTCTTTGTTATAGTTTATATGTAAGTGAGAAAGAGCAAGATAATCAACTCTAGGAAGTATATCTTGGTTGACTGCTTTCACTGGTATGTTGCCTATTGCGTCACGTATTGTAGTGTGAAGCATGAGTATCTTAAAAAGACCTGGAGAATCTTGAAGCTTTATCCTTTCAACTTCATCAACTTCTAGCCCAGATTTCTTTCCAGGATAACCATATATGGCCACATTTCTGAATATTATTGGTTCTAGTATTATTGCTCCGTTGCGTTCTTCATATACTGTTACGTTCTTGCAAAAACCTGCTTTATCCAAAACATCAAGGAAAGTCTTTCCAGAGACAGAATAATCATGACTTCCGGCTATTAAGAAAACAGGTATCCCTGCTTCTTTAAGTCTTCTGAGTTCTCTAAATGTATCCTTAAGAGTGTCTATTGGAGGATAAGCAGAATCAAATAAATCCCCGGCTATTAAAACAAAATCTACTTTCTCTTGTATGCATCTTCCTATTGCGATCTGGAAACTCTTTAGATTGAGATCCTTAAGCTCTGGCTGACGCCAACCTCCTAGATGACAATCACCCATGTGTGCAAACTTCATATATTCGCCAAATGAGGGTGTTATAAATAAATTACTGTGCTTAACTGCACTTTATTAATTGATCAATTATAGAATTAGGGCAAAGGGTAAGCTGATTGTTTACAACAACTGCTGGCTCTATTTCTATGCCATAAAGTCCTGGAGAGTTGGGTATTGTAGTAGCATATTGCTTTGAGACTGAGTTGCCTGGATTAAGTCCTACATTTGATCCTAAGAAATATAAGTCATTCTCATTAATTAGAGACTTTACTGTTCTGTTTGCAGCAGCAAAACGAATATACGCTGCGTCTACTTTGAAGAGGCCTTTGTTGAGTATAGTAAGATTAAGTGTGCTAGGATTGCCAAAAGAACACCAAGCATCAGATATTACAAGTGAAACGTCTTGAGTACATGAAGGTTTGTCTTTAGGAGCATAAGCTGAAAGATAACTGTAAACAGCAATACTAAGACCTACAGCTATCACAACAAGGAGAGTGTAACTCACTATCTCACTTAGTCCCTTTTTATGTATCATTTTATCCAGAGGTAGAATTGGAGTTGTCTGCAAATCCGCCTGAAGCTACATATGTCTGGTTTGCTGCAACGCTCATTATTACAGAATAGAAGTTCTGCCCATGATTTATTCTTACACTTGCAAGTTGTTGATTATTTGTTGTAACATTTATTGTTTGTCCAGATATATCTGCAGATGAACCCCAAGGAGGATTATGCGTTGTTGAGATGACCTGTGTTGATTGAGTTACTGTAAATGGAACTCCCCCAGTACTTACTCCAATTTGTCCAGATTGCCTTGGTTGATATTGTCTTATAGTTATAGATGTAGAGTTTCCGAAAACTATTATGAGATTTGCTGAAGGATTTTGAGCTGCATAATAGTTTGTAAGATTTACTATATTTGCATTTATCTGATCTTGAGTAAGATTTGTAAATACTCCTTGGTCTATCACTTGAGAGTTTTCATAATTAAGCTCTGAAGAAAGGTCATATACGCTATTGTCTTCCTTTGGTGTGTGTGCTACATTGTATAAAGAAGCAAATCCTATAAGTATTCCAGATATCACCAAAGCCGCTATGAGAAAAAATTGTCCTCTTTTACCAAGCATGTATAAAATAGATTATTATGGTATATATAGGTTACCAATAAAGTGTAGACTGGGAGATTGCCTGGTTTCAAACAGGCAGAACAGTCAAACCATTCTCGGCTTTGCTACCCTCCAAGCACCATGCTTCCTGCTTAGGGCTGCTCCGATCAAGGCCTGACCCGATTCACAAGAGCACGATCGAAGAGGACAAAGCGTCAGCGTCCGGAATGACGTCTTTCTGATGTCCGCCTCACGCACTCCCGTAGCCCACCCATGACGCCCGTTTGGTGTGAAGCGCGGGGCGAGCGCGCAGGCCTGTCTACATTATTTGTAAGCTTAATAGGCATATAAAAGCTTTCGGTTTACATTCTTTCAAGAACTGGAATACCTAGGAGAGAAAGGGAGTTCTTAAGAACTTGAGCATAAGATGCGACTATGTACAATCCGTGCTCTTCCCTTGACGAACCTATTATCTTTTCTTGATGATACCATTCATTAAACAGTTGAGAGATGTTATATGCATAGTGAGCTATTAAATGCGGAGCCTTCTGTTCAAAAGCTTCTGAGGCCTTTTCTGTGAAACTAGCAAGAAGATTTATTAGCTCTTTCTCTGAATCTGAAGGCACTTCAAGTTTGGGACTTGGCTTTGCTGAGAACTTTGCTTTCCTTAGTATACTCGCCGCACGAGCGTAGGAATAAAGTAAATATGGTCCAGTGTCTCCCTCAAAAGATAAGAATCTATCTATATCAAATAGCATGTCTGAAGCTCTATAATTCTTAAGGTCTCCGTAATATATTGCAGCAAGTGCTATTGCATGTGCCCTTTTGCTGAGCTCAGATTTAGAAAGCTTTTCTCTTTTATTTATTTCATCTGAGGCTATCTGTTCGGTTTCCTTAAGTATGTCTTCCATATATACTGTTTTTCCTTTTCTAGTTGAAAATTTTTTGCCGTCTGAATCTAGGTAAAGCCCGTGATCTATATGCACACAATTCTTAGCCCATGGATATCCAAGCATTGAAAGCAATGAAAAGACTTGTTTGAAATGTAGCCTCTGCTCTGAACCTACTTCATACCACATTTCATCAAACTTGTATTTTGTATGCCTGTCTATTGCAGCAGCTATATCTCTTGTAGCATATATTGTTGAGCCGTCGCTTTTCTGTATTAAGCATATTCCTAGCCCTTTATTTTCTAAGTCGACTATCAAAGCGCCCTGACTTTCTTTAAGTAAGTTTTTACTTTTTAGACTTTTTAGGACGGATTCTTTTTTCTTGTTATATAATGATTCTCCAGAGACGACGTCAAAAGACACTCCAAGTTCATTATATATCGAGTTAAAAGATTTTAAGCTTAAAGCCCTAAACTTTTTCCATAAAGCCGTATATTTTTTGTTTCCCTCTTCGAGCTTTCTAAAAGCATCCCTTGCAGGCTGCTCTAGCTCCGGGTCTGCGTTTACTTTAACATAAATATCTAGAAGATGGCTTATAGGATTTGACTTAAGTTTTTTATCATTTCCCCAACGCTCGTAACCTACAATCAATTTTCCAAATTGAGTTCCCCAATCTCCTAGGTAATTCAATCTTACAACTTTCGCTCCTTGAAATGAAGCTATCTTAGATAAAGAATTCCCTATTATTGTGGATCTAAGATGCCCTATTCCGAAGGGTTTAGCAATGTTAGGAGATGAGAATTCTATGAGTATTTTCTTGCCACTTTGATTTGTTGAAGAGCCATACTTGTTTTTCTTTTTTAATATAGAAATTATAGTTTCTCGTGCAAGAGACATTCTATTTACAAAAAAGTTTACGTATGGTCCTTTAGCCTCTATGTTTTCGAAATCGCTCGTATTTTTTATCTTAGAAACAATATCTTGAGCTATCTCTTGAGGACTTTTTTTTAGCTCTTTTGCAAGAGAGAAACAAGGGAAAGCATAATCTCCCATCTTAGGATCTGGGGGACTTTCTATGAGAAGCATAAGTTTATCTGAAGTAAATGGAAGGTGCTCTTGAAGAAGCTCGGCTATTTTTTCTTTCATTTTAGTCTATCGAATATACAATTAATAAAAGTATCCAATTATTCTCTTAAAGAACTTAAATCAAATCCGCATTCTGTGCAGAACTTTGAGGTTTCATCAATAGGCTTTTTACATCCGGGGCAGTTGGTTATTGGAATTACCATCTTTCCTCCGCATTGAGGACAGAACTTCTGGTTCTCGTCTCCTCCACGACCACACTTCACACACTTGGGAGTAGGTTTCTTTCTTTCTATCACTGCCTTGTATCCTTTCTTTCCAGAAACTAATGCAGAATAAGCGTCTTGGATAGCCGAGCCATCCTCATACTTTCTAAGATCTATATTGCTTCCCATAATCCCTCTATTTAATCAAGATAAAGCATTTTGTTTTTAAAGATTATGATGGTAAAGAATAAATCCTCGATAAAAAGCCTCTAGGGAGGATTGGACTCCCGACCCCTTGTTTACGAAACAAGTGCTCTACCACTGAGCTATAGAGGCATGAAAAATAAAGCCTTAAGCACATTTTAAAACCTTAGCTTCCAAAAAGCAGGATGGTTGATAGAATACCGTTGTTAAATTTGAGGAGAGCAAGAAACTGGAGTAGAATACATCCTTTCGTTTGGATTTTCATATTTAGTTTCTTTATGCTTATGTTTAGTTTGATAGATTCTGCACTAAAAATATTTGTAATCCCTAGCCTTATACTAATAGCAATATATGGTGTGTTTATACATTCTTTCTTGAGCCCTGCATTTAAATAAAAGATAAGCTTAAAAAGAATATTAACTGAGAGAGAATATGCCTGTAAAAAAGAGAGCAAAGAAAGTAGGTAAAGTTATAGGTAGAAACAAGTTGAGCAGTGCTAAAGCAAGACCAATCGGAGTGCACATAATCTCCCTTGTTTTCTACGCAAGTGCAGTTTTAGGAATTCTATTAGGATTAATACTCGCTATAGGTGGGCCAGTATTTTTTAACAGTGCATCAGGAAGCGGGAGTATAGCATATATCTCAGCACAGTTAGGAGTAAGTCAGAGTATGCTCAGTTCATCAAGCTTGAGCGTATTATTCATATCACTTGGACTAGCAATTATTCTTATGTCTGTAATTGAGCTCTTGGTCGGATGGGGGCTCTGGAGATGCAAACAATGGGCTAGAATAGTTACAATAGTGCTTATGATTTTTGGAGTTGTAAACTCGATAGGCGAGATTGCACATGGAAGATTGTTTGGAGGAGTAATTGACTTGATAATAAGCGCAGGAATTGCCATATATCTTTCATTTTCAAGAGAAGTTCAGAATTCTTTCGGTTAATAAAACACCTAAAAACCTATAAACTTCTTATTTTTTTTGTGCAGATGAAAAAAGAGATTTTGGATTTTATTCATATGGAAAAGCTTTCTCCGTTTGAAAGAGAAAGGCAGAGAAACTTACAAAGTGTCAGCGCATATAAGACTAGCCATGCAAGAGCAGTGCATACAAAGCTCATGCAAAAAATAGGTAATGGATTCTTGTTTGATGATACGCACGAAGTGTTTGGGGCCTTTGGATTTACCTCGAAAAAAGAAGATATAATACGAAGGCAAGAATTTTTTAAGAGTTTGAAGAAAAATGATTTTTCTTTTTTAAAAAATATAAAGAAAAATAAACAAAAATGGAATGCGCCTTATGGGATAATAGTAGCAACTGCAAATGAAAATACATTCATTAGCCTAAAAAACATGGGATGCCCATCAAAACTGATAATATCCGAGAGCGATATAAACTCACTTGAACAGTATGATGTAGTTCAAGTCATAGACTCGGATGAGTATTCTAGATTCCTTGAACAACTTCCAAATGTGGTTTTTGCAGATTCAATTGATGATGTATACCTTGAAAGATACCTTATGATGCTTTCAGAATGGAAAGATGTAATAGAAATTATGCGCTCCGTAGATGGATTACCTGAAGAATTGGTAGAACAGATAAATGAAGTAGCATCGATGCTCGACATGCTCAATGATGCAAAGAAGTCTGGAATAAACAGAGAGGATATTGAGTCTTCGTTGATAAAAATAAACGCTGAAATCTCAGAATCAT
>DAIEOU010000015.1:5201-7819 GCA_027348755.1 archaeon | reverse complement strand
ATTTGTACTTGCAGTTACTGTGTATGATTCTCCTGGCTTAAGAGTTCTTTGCCACACATAGTTAACTTCTAGTCCTGAGCGGTCTGAGCTTATTGGGTCAGAAGAGAATGTAGTAAATAATCTTGAGAACACATCCCTATGTAGCTTAAGAGTTGCCTGAGAGTCTAGGTTTCCATTGTTTGTCTCTGTAACACTTGTCTTCCTAACTATGAACCCAGTTGAGGCACTACTTGAAGTTAGATTTTCCTGCTCAAGATACTCAAAATTACTGCTTACACTTGCATTTGCAGAACCTATGTTAAGGCTTCCTGTGACTATATACTGTCCTGCAGAAAGAGCAGCTGCGGAAACTTTGTCAATACTGACGTTAAAAGATTGTTCTTCGTAAGGACTCAAGGAGAGAGTTTTAACATCCCTGAAGAATGGAGAACTATATGTAAGCTGCATATTCTCAAGATAAGCATTTTGAGTATTTTTAACATGCACAACAGCACTATCGGAGCCTACTTCTATAGGATCAACGTTAACAGCTACGGCATCTCCAAGAGATACAAATTTAACTCTTAAGTTTCCAGTATAAAGTCCTGAAGCCTGACTATTAAGCTGATACTGAAAGTCATAAAACCCATTGTTCTGAAGAAGATCTTGTGAAGGATAAAATTTGACTTGCACTGAATTCATTCCTGGAGAAATATCAAAGTTTCCATGAGGACTTACAGTAAAACCAAGGAAATTGAATATGCCTATACTATCGGCTGAAGCAGAGCTTATGTTAAACTGAAAAACTGCAGGATTACCTAGCTCTTTTATTATGACAGAACCCGCATCTTGAGTAGTTACAGAGAGAGCGCTAACAACTGGAAACATAAGTGCAACAAAGGCTGCAAAGAATGCAATCACCAATTTTGTTCTCATGGCAAAAACAGCGTGGTCTCTTATATAAATATTTGTATAAACTATCTTTTCCCAGATAATTCTAAGTAATTTTTAACCTTTTCCTTAAGCCCTTTAACATCTCCCATTACCTTTCCTTCCATTCCATCTATTCTCTGAGGTATTATGTACTTATTGTAAACATCACGCAAGAATTTGTTCATTGGTTTCTCTTCCCACTGACTCTTATAATCCTTTATCAAAGTTCCCTTTATATCTACGCTGACTTTGCCCTTGTTCATCCTCTTCTTCTTTCCATCGCTCTCAACTTCAACATCTGTAAGATCAGAAGCCTTAAGAGTAATTCCAAGCTCGACTTTAAAATAGTCTCCCATCACTTTGCTTGCGGTCCAGTCAACGTTTATCTCCTTTGTATTTCCAGAAACTTTTTCCACATACTTCCCTTCAACTACTCCATATCCTTCCTGGTCTTTAAGCCATGAATGAATAAAACTGTAAAGCCCAGAGAATGAGAAAACCCCTGTATGCTCAACGGTCTCTTTTATTAAAAGTTCTTTGTCAGCCATCTTTCCTGTATATCGTCAGTAAAGAATGTATTTAAAGCTTATCAATAAAGTTAAGATACTAAGGAAAAGAAAGGAGAATCAAGAGAGTTAAAACAAAGAAGAGTAAGAGTTGGAAGATTAATAGGTTCTAGTGAAATCTATGTAAGATGCGTTAGATGAACTTCCTCTACTTCTTAATGCTGCATTTCCAAGAACGGATAAAAGTTGACCAGTTCCTAAAGCAAATCCAGTTAGTAACAAACCCATATCTAAACCCAATCTAGAAGAATCCTTAATAGTATTGGAATAAGCATCAATATAAGCAATATTTCTCTGAATATCTTCTCTTGTTGAAATCAAAGAAGAAGGATTATCTAAAGCAGCAACCAATTCAGCTTTTTGTCCTTGAAATTCATTATTTGCAAATCGCTTAGATAAGTCAGTTACTTCAGCAAGAATAGGCAAGGCTAGTGTAGTTCCTGCAATCAAAGCATATTTCTTTAGATTTTTCATATATTCTTATTGCCTCTTAAAGTATATTTTGAACCAAACATTCCTGCTCCTACTAGAGTTATACCTGCTCCAACAAGGTATAGAGACTTGAGTAAAGCATCATTATGAGGTTGTAATTCTTCATTTAAGCTCTTAAGTTCAGATGCATGCTCTTGCTCAAATTTCTTTAAATGTTCGTAATCTGGGAATCCAAAGTCATAATTGCTATGCGCTCTAGCATCTAAGAGTCCTTTGTATGCATGTACTACTTTTGATTCCTTTGCGTGCCTTGACAATGTTTCGTTACATAACTGCATTTGTTTATCTGTGTTCCATACTCCTGCTCCAGCTGCAAGTACTCCTGCAAGCATTACTATACGTGATAATCTCATATTTTTCCTAGAAATAAGGTATATTTAAATCTTTGTATTTGTTACTACTAATAAGATACATATAAATAGAGTGTATCGCTCAAAGAAGTTTTTCTTTTATTATCCTATCAACTTGCTTCCCTACATCAAGGTCGTTTTGAGCTTTTTCATAAACAAAAACATGTTTTGCTTTAGCTCCATAATCTACAAGTCCCTTGCCTTTAAGATGATTGCAATGAAACAGATGTTAGTTTGTTACCTTGTGAAGTACAATTATTCTTGTATCTTTCAAGTACATCTTGATTCACCCCAGACT
>DAIEOU010000015.1:0-5191 GCA_027348755.1 archaeon | reverse complement strand
AGACTCGTTTAATAATTTTAAAATCTTTTTTCTTAATCTAAAATCTCTTAGTTCTGTATAAGAAAAGTTTTTTGGTCTATCGTCGGTAATTTGGGTTTCCATCACCCAGAATCAATCAACTTAATCGTATTTAAAGACTACCATAGCATCTTTACTTTTTCATTAAGAATGTATTTAAATGTTATTTCAGGCGCGAAGTATGCAATAAGATTTATTAGCCAGGATAACGCATTACAAAAATGGATCATCGAGGCATATGGCGCAGATTGTATGAAGCCGAAATAGAAAGAAACTGGTCTGCTGTAGAATCAATGCTTACTCATGATTTTGTATATGTTTGCGACGAGATACACACGGAAGGTCCCAAGGCTTTCACTGAATATTTCAAAGAAGAACTGAAAAAATTCAGGGATTTATCGGTGAAACCAATTAGTTTTTCTGACGGAGAAGATTTGCGAGTAACATATGATGTTCAGTACAAGAGGGAGAAAGAAACCGTGAGAACCCAGACAGAATGCACATATTCATTCTCTGGAAACAAAGTATCCAAGCTTATAGAAAAGTGGTCTGGTGATTGAAATTATTTGAGTTTGAATCTGCGTATAGGATATCTAGGAGTTTTATCATATATAGATATAGTACGGTTTTTTGTATCAAAAACTACTGTAGCGACAGTAAGATTAACATCGCCGGCCTGTGAATATATAGAATCAGGCCTATTTTTCTTATCAAACAAAATATTCAGGGGATACCTGCCTTCATTAAGAAGCTGTTTAATTCTCCCCAGCCTTACATCTGAGTTGTTATAAGATTCAAAATATGAAAATCTTTTATGAATATAATGATTGGTATGAAAATCCATCCCCTGTATATACTTCAGGCTGACACTTCCCCGATAGGTCTCGGCGGACAAAACTGTTTTACCGAATCCAATGTAATAATGAAACCCGCTTGCATCTGGATGTCTTTGAATTATCGATAGACATTCTTTTATGCTTTTTGAGTATATCATTGCATGAGCCGTAAAATATCTTGGAATGCCTTGCTGAGATTTGCCAGAGTTAACATAATTGACTGTAAAAAACAAGCCTGAAGAGTTCCAATTAAAAGCTGTCCCTCCTAGTTCTCCAGGATAAACAAAAAAATGGAATTTTCTTCCTTTATGTAAAAATTCGACCAGTACAAAATCGCTCTTTCTGTCACCCTTATCAGCATCTTCATTATGAAATATCCTTATTCCATTTATACCATTTGTTACAATCGTACTGCACCCGTCTTTTGTTAATCTAAGTTCTGGGCTGTTTAAGAGTAGTATCTTCCAATAATCAATATCTGCATGTTCTGCCATGCTTCTCAATGCTTCTATTTGGTGCGGGTATGCCTTTGCACACATAGAATGTATTCGCTTCAGTTGAGTTTTGTAAGAGTCTACCATCTCATCAGTTATATGCAAGTTTCTAAGCCTATGACGAATTTCTTTTTTAAGAGTTTGACCTAGCTTTCGACCAAGATCAGAATGATTACCGCTCACTTTAATAATATGCATTCGAATTTTAGTAAGTAAGAGTATTAATAATATTTCCCAGTGCGTTATTGAGCCTGAGAGGAATTCTTGTATATGAGGTTTATTTTTGCAAAATTATTCTTTGGAAAGAGGTCTGCCTGACCGTCAGTAGCCTGAATGAGGAAAGTTACATTAGATATCCTTGAGCTTTGAAGATACATATTCTGTACATCAAGGAACTTCTTTGTGCCTATATCTATTTCTCCTAGAATGAATGTGCGGAGAGGGTTTCCATCAGAGTATAATGTGAGGTTTGAACCTAAAGAGTTCTTTAACCCATGATTCATTATTGTTATATGGAAATTAAGGTACCTTCCAGTTTGATTAGCACTTACACTGTCTATGGCTAAATCAGGCTCTGAAGGATATGAATAGAGTTTGTTTATTGCATCGATAGTAGCCTGTTTAAGATATTTGTTACAATCTGTCACAGGATACATTATATCTGTAGGATCCTGAACATGGTCAAATCCAAGAGCGTGGAGAGTCTCGTGAATTGCTATATTAGGAGTCTGGCAGCGCTCGGGCCTATAAAGAGAGACTTGACCTGCAAGTATTACTGAAAATGTAGTCGTGTTTATTATCTTAGTAGGACCTCCTTCACCAGCAATTATATGACTTTCATCTGATTGGTTTGGAGAGATATCAGAACATAAGTATGTGATTTCTCCGTTAGATTCGGGGATAAAAACGAGGCTTGTGTTTGCAGACAATATGTCCAAAGCACGCCTTATGTTTACAGCCTTAGACTCAGTACAAGCTTTTCCTATGGTATAAGTTATAGTATTATTTGGATATCTCATCTCCGGATAAAACTGCACCGCTCCGGAAACAGGAAGAAGAGATATATTTCCATCATAAGGAGTGTAATACAAAGCTGCCTGTGGAACAAGTTGCATTATCATAACTATTCCATAGAATGTAGCTCCAAGAAACATAAGCATGAAAATATATCCCAGCCAGTTCATATTTTAACGAATGCAAACAGGTATATAAAGCTTTGAGACATTTTTATGAAATGAAACCAGTATACATATACGCAGAAAATCTTGACGATAAAACAAAAAATCAGTTTTACGAATGTGTAAAAAAGAGTTATGTTAAGGCAGCCGCATTAATGCCTGATGCACATTTAGGATATGCTGCACCCATAGGCTCTGTAATAGCCACAAAGGGTTATGTCGTTCCTGCATGGGTTGGTTTTGACATAGGGTGCGGAGTATGTGCATTTAAGCTTCGCGGAGTAAAGCCAAGCGAAATAATAACAAATGCAAATAAGATATATTCCGAGGTGTCCAAGCGAATACCTCTAGGAGTAGGACAGAGAAGAAAAATAGAAGACGTAAGCACTGAAACAATTAGTTCATTCAATTTGCTTGTTGATAAATATCGCTCACTTCCAAACAACAAAAATCTACTCAATTTTTTCAAAACTGCAGCATTACATCAAGTTGGAACTCTTGGTGGAGGAAATCATTTTATTGAACTTGGAAGCTCTGGAAAAGAAGTATGGCTAGTAATACACAGCGGCTCAAGAGGAATAGGACATAGAATAGCGAACCATTATATGGAATACTCTGCGGAAAAAAACAAAAATCACAACATAGAAACTACTAACGCAATAAAATCAGATTCTGAAATTGGAAAGGAGTATATGGCTGCAGAAGAAATATGTTTAGAATATGCCCTTCTTAACAGGCTCGAGATGGGAAGGCATGCATTGAATGCGATAGAAAAAGCTCTCAAAAAAAAGATAGACTATGTATTATGGACAAACAAAAATCACAATCACGTTGTCCTTGAAAAAGGCCTGTATATACATAGAAAGGGGGCTACACCTGCAAAGAAAAAAGAGAGAGGAGTTATACCTGGAAATATGCGTGATGGCTCTGTTCTCGTTGAGGGAAAAGGTAACAAAAAGTTTCTTAATTCTTCATCGCATGGCGCAGGAAGAATAATGAGCAGAAAGGATGCAATAACAAAAGTATCCCTTGATGATTTCAAGAGTTCAATGTCTGGGATAAAAGCAGAAGTTTCTGAAGCTACATTGAATGAAGCCCCACAAGTCTACAAAAACATTGAAGATGTAATGTCTCTTCAAAAAAGCTCTGTGAAAGTAATAAAGAAAATAAAACCATTAATAAACTGGAAAGGAATTGAAGATAAGTTCAGAGATTAAGAAAGATTCTTATCCGAGAGAGATTTTGCCTCTCTGCCATTCGCGAAGCAAAGTCATTGCTGCTCTGTTTGTGTCTACTATACCGCCCTTAAGCAGATACCCTCTTTTTCTACCAAGACTTTCAAGCAAATCGCTTTCAGGAGTTATATCTTTTTCTTTAAGTCCGATTAGCTCTTCTGCTTTTAATGGATATTTTTTATAAATAAAAGCTATAAGCCTAAGTGCAACTTTTTCAGGGTTATCAAGCTTCTCAGGATTCTTTGCAGTTAATATCCCTAGAGTTTCTTCTCTTTCCTTGAAAGGTATAACTCCTGGGCTGTCTATAACACGTAAGCTTCCAGCTCGCACCCATTGCGTTCCTCTAGTTGTCCCAGCAACACTAGAAACCTTAGTCCTTGCACCTTTCGCAAGGCAGTTTATTACTGCAGACTTTCCCATATTAGGGTACCCAACGACGCCAACACGCACCGTATCTAGCCTAGCCTTATGGCCTATAATCATTATTCCTTCCTTAAGCTTCTTAAAACCAAGGTTTTTTAGACCCGATACAAGATATGCTTTAGGATATCTTTTTCTAAGCTCACTTATCTCACTCTGACTAAGAAGATCGGTTTTGTTTATAACAAATATTATAGGCTTGCTGTATCTTTGTATCTTATTCTCAAGCTCAAAATTTCTAGAAAGCTCAGGCATTCTTGCATCTACTATAAACAGAATAACATCAGAATTCTTTATTACATTTACAACGACAGGCCAAAATCCACTCATGATATACAGAACAAAATGAGGCTTATAAGCCTAATCTTTCTCAATAATCAATGTCTTGCATGGGAATATTATGTCTGTGCTCATCACTGCCGTCTCAATGTTTTTTATCAGGTCAGGAAACGCGGCAGTAAGCTTGCTCAACGTCTCCTGATATTCCTGAAAATTACGTGCAAATACAACAAACTCATAGTCCCATGGTGCGAGTTGCTTGACAATGTTTATTATGGTGCTACTCTGTTCAGTATAAGACATTAGTCTTTTTATTTGCAAAGGAGAATAATCTTTCAAATAAATAAATGCCTTGTAGAACTCATATCCTATCTTCTGGTAATCTAGGTCTATTGTATATTTTATTATAATCTTCTTTTCCTCGAGTTGTCTCATCCTAGTTCTTACTTTATCTACTGTAGTCTTGTTGTCTTCGGCCATAGCTGCCAAGTTTACTCTTGAATTACCGTATAATGATATGAGTATTGCTCTACTTAGTTCGTCTAGCTCATTTCTCTCTATAGATTCAGTGAAAGTAAGAAGCTCTGAATTCTCTTTAGCAAGAAATATTTTTTCATGGACACTAACGGAAACAAGAGAAGTCATCTCCGTGTTGATTATTATATCATCAAACTTTGATAAAAGACGCGCTTTCTTTTCAAAAAATTCTTCATTTGATCGAACAAAATAGC
>DAIEOU010000014.1 GCA_027348755.1 archaeon | reverse complement strand
CGGATGTGGATCTGCCCGATTACGATGAATACTGGAATTCGTCGAAAGGCCGCAAGGGCTACAGCGGGACGGCCATATTCACAAAAACTGAGCCACTTGCCCTTATCTTTGGCTTTCCACCTGTTGGCTTGGCAAGTAGGTAGTTACATTCAGTGCATTTGACTTGAGAGGTTGACTTTCCAAACACTATCTGTACGTGTTTGCATCTTGGGCAGGTAACCTTAAGGAATTTGCTTCTTTCCATGTATCATATTGCGACATACGTCTTTTAAACCTTTACTAAATCTATATCGAGAACCTTTTTTAGTTCTTCTATGAAGCTTATTTCATTTTCTTTGGATATTAAGCATCCAGCTGCCTCAGGATGCCCTCCAACTTCTCCTCCAAGGTTTATAACTGCCTTTGTAAGGACTTCACGTACATTTCTTCCTGAATCTCCTGCAATTCGTGCA
Organism: archaeon; assembly: GCA_027348755.1. Taxonomy (GTDB): domain Archaea; phylum Nanobdellota; class Nanobdellia; order Pacearchaeales; family GW2011-AR1; genus DAIEOU01. The sequence goes on along the minus strand of DAIEOU010000014.1, from coordinate 7,777 downwards.
GATACTTTTATTTTGTCCTCATTGTAAGCTAGGGCTATTATCACAGTTCCTCTTTCGTATACTGGAGAGTGAGAGACTATGGATGCTACAGTGCCTATTATGGTATCTTTTATGTTATCTCGAGCGTTTATTATTTGATATTTGTTTCCAGCTATCTTTTCTGCCTCAGACACATATCTTAATGCAGAAACAAGATGTTGCTTATATTCTCTATATATCTTTTCTGCTTCTTCCCTGCTGCTTTTATTCCCAAGGCAGAATCCAAGAGCTACGTATGGGCGATCCATTCGGCTGCATGCGTTTATAAGAGCAGAAATCTCTCTTGCATCTTCCATTTTGTTGAAGAATTTTATAAGATAAAGATTTCCAATCATTTCCTCGGTTTTACTAGAGCTGTTTGTTCTTAGCATTATGGATGTTATCAGTCTCCCCATTTCCTCGTCTGTAAGTTCATATAATGCTTTGAATATACCATTTTTTCTAGGTATCTGGGCGTCTCTAAGAAGTTCTAAAACTCCTTTATATGATCCAGTTACTCCAGGTATGTAAGGGTTTGATGAGTATTCAAGAGCTTTATCTAAGGGTCGGGTTGATGGGTATAACAAAAAACTTCTCTTCACGACAGTCTCAGCATCTTGAAGTATAATCCCATATGTCTTTGATAAGTTTTTATCGAGCATATCTCCTACCATTCCTATTACTGCAAGAGTAGCAAGGTCATGATTGTGATCTGAAAGCTCCTTTGCAAAAAGATAGCATACTCCTGCTCCAGAAAGAGGTTCTTGGTTGAATATGACTGGATTTATCATTCTGACATTCTCGGGAATATCCTGTATTATCTCATGGTGGTCAAATACTATTGTTTCAACGCCTTTCTTTGCAAGATAGTTCAAGCTTCCTGAAGCAAGGTCGAGGAATATGAGAAGCTCATCATTTGGAAGGGACTCTATATATTGTTCTTCTAAGCCCTTAACTATTTCAAGTGAGAAATTTTTTCCCCAACGCTGCAATGCTCTAGAGAATATTGCGGCAGAAGTAATGCCATCAGCATCGTAGTGACTTATTACTCTTATTTTCTTCCTCTTGCTTGCCTCATCTATATGCTCTATAGCTTTTTTTATAGCCTCTTTCATTTTACCTTTTTAAAATTGCAGAGAAATTATGTAGCGTGCAGTTAAAAGTCTTTGCAAGGAAAAAGAAATTATTAACCAGACCTGTTAGCAACCCATATATTCTTATGCAATGAGCGCTGAGCAGTATAATCATGCTTATTCTTGGATAGATGTTGTTCTACATTCTTTATTTTCTTGCTTACTACTTCTTTATTGCTTGCAACAGGTAGATTAGCTTCTCGTAGTATTGTGCCTATCTTCTTTCCGACTAGCTTAGCTTTTGGAATGCCATGTGTGTCTCTAAGTATTAATCCTATTTTTTCTGGAGTCTCTCCTTTCTTTGCCAAGTCTACAACAATCTTCTCAACCTCAGATGGTTTCATCTTAACCCACTCAGGTTTGTTTTCTGCCATATAACGCTCTGGAAAAGTGGCGTTAAAAAGGTTCCGGTTTTCAAAAAAAACACAAGCTTTAAAAAGCACTTGTGCCGCAAATATATACAGCATACCCATGTTCTGGTCGGGGCAAGGCTAGCTGTTCAATTCGACCGCACAATAATACAATGAAGTTGCCAAAGGAAACAACAAGATATTGTCCTACATGTAAAAAGCATACTGTTCAGGTAGTTAGTACTCAGAAGCAAAGATCGAGAAGCACAGCACATCCATTGTCGAGATGGGGAACTTCAAGAGTAGAATCAAGAAGCTATCGTTCTGGATTTGGAAACCTTGGAAGATTCAGTAAACCTGCTGTAAAATCCTGGAAGAGAAAGACAAAAGTTACTAAGAGAATTACTGTAATGTACAAGTGTAAGACATGCGGAAAGATGAAAGGCATGAGCAGTGCTATAAGAAGCTCAAGAATTGAAATAGGAGAAAAAGTATCAAAGTAAAATGGCAGATGCAAAGAAAACAATAAAGAAAGGATTTTTCGAGGTAGTTGCACCTATGACTTCAGCAAAGATTCATGTATATGGGAACAGCGCAGATGAGTTAGTCGGTAAGACGGTTAAGCTTGACCTTACAAGATCTTTGAGAGGAAAGAGCTTCGAGCTCGTTATGAAATTGGCTAAAGATGGAGAGCAGCTTGTAGGGCAACCCCAGTCTTTAAGTTTGGCAGGTTCTTTCATAAGAAGGTCTATGAGAAACAGCGCAGATTATGTAGAAGATTCTTTCATAGCTGAGACTAAGGAAGGAAAAGTTAGACTTAAGCCATTTATGATTTCAAGGAATAGAGTTTCAAGAGCAGTCTTGAATGAACTTCGTGTTCAGGCGAGGAAAATTCTTGAGACACACGTGAGAATGAGAACTCCTAAAGAGTTATTCTCTGACCTTATGACTGGGAAGATACAGAAAGAGCTTGCATCAAAACTAAAGAAAGTGTATCCTCTAGCATTCTGCGAGATTAGAGTATTCGAGCTTGTTCCAGAAAAAAAGCAGTTTTAATTTTAGTTTATTATACATAAAATGATTGAAGATACAGTTAATACATATGCTCGTTCTATAGATTTGTTAAGAAAGAGTGAACTTGGAAGAGAAGCGGAAAGTAGAGCAGTTTTAATTTATTCTTCAACTAATAATGGTCAAGCATACACACCCTCACCCATAGCAGGTAGGAAGCTTCCTAGCATTCGTGTAGCACAGAGAATATTCGCTATTTCAGGAGATGATTCAAGTTTAGGTGTTGGTGCAATGCCAAGTCGCTGGGTTTCAGTAGATAAGAACCTAAGAAAATCTGTTGATATGTTCAGTGAGGCATGTTCTATGATTGGGGAGGTGATTGAGTCTAATAAACAAGTGTTGTATGGTTTGAACTCTTTTGTGCGTACGAGATGCCCTTCATTGGATGGTGAAGCAGCTTCAATATATTATAATGAATGTCCTAACTGCATAATTAAGCATGATCCCCAAAGCAGCAGTTTTGAGAAATATCTTAAAATAACACTTTTTAATAGAGCAAGGGATATTATAAGAACAGAATATTCAAGATTATTTGGTTATTCAAAAAGAAAAAAAACTCTGAATCCTTTTATTGCTTCGGGAAGATTTGTGCCTATGGAGTCATTAGAAGACCGCTCATCATTTAACATGGGACTTTATACACAAGGGATGCCAGATATCAAAGAATTCGTGGAATATGCTCTCTCTGGTCTGAAAGAAAATCAAAGGAATATACTCTCTATGCGTTACTTTGACGGAAGAGAGTTTAAAGAAATAGCTAATGATTTCGGAATCACTGAAGAGGCGGTTCGACAGAGATATCATAAAGGAATATTAAGCATGAGAGAAATAATTTCTAGATTGAAATAGCGATATTTTTATAAGTAACATTCAGCTTTATGTTTTATGCAACAACCAGATTGTCCTAAATGTTTGGGAAAAAGAAGAATAATGAAAGCAGATGGGACAATAATGCCCTGCTTTGATTGTCTTATAGCTGGGAGAATGGACCAGCATGACAAGAATCCGAAAGATTCTGGAGTAAAGATTTAAAATAGCCCCACCCGGATTCGAACCGGGGTCACAGGCGCCAAAGGCCTGTATCCTTGACCGCTAGACTATGGGGCTGTTCAACTTTAAGGCATTGATTGGTTTAAAAGGTTTTGTTAGAACTGAGCTTTATATCGCCCACGTTTTTCAACTGTTTCAAGTCTCTTTATAACTAAGGAAGATTGCTTGGAATTTTGATATCCTAGTATGAATGATTTAAACATTTTTGAGGCATATTTATGATGCCTTGCTTCTAGAGCTTCCTTGAATACATGTATATCTACCGCTTTGTCCTCTATATTTTGGGACTCAAATCCCAATCCGAAGTCAATGAGCCAGAGTTTGTTATTGTGCCATATCATGTTGCTTGTTGTTAAGTCACCATGGATAATTCCTAAATCGTGTATTTTTGATACAGATAGGCCTATTTGCTTTGCAACATCATTTTTGTTTTTCATTTTTTCCAGGTCAAATGCAAGTTTCTTTCCGGGAATGTGCTGCATAACTATCTCATAATCTGTTGATGAAATTACTTTAGGCACGCTGATAACGTGAGATGCCTTTTCAAGTAGCTTTATTTCCTTTTTTGTACGTGTTTTTCTGAGTTTTTTATCTAGTTCTGGAAGCCTGTATGCCTTAGATATACGCTCTTTTGTGATTTTTGACCCGCTAGAGAATATCTTTGCCTCTGCCCCTTGTGTTATAAATTTGGAGTTCATTTCAATTCTTTTCTAGTTCAAATATTATATAAAATGGATACTTGAGTTCTAGATTCCATCCTAATTCCCTTTTATTTTTGAATTTTTTTGGTACTTCAGGCTCTTTTATTTTTAACACTCTTAGTCCAGCATCTTTAAACGCATTGAAATAATCTGACAATGTATAAAATCCGCAGCTGAATTTGTTAAGCCCAAGCTCATTGCGAAGTTTAACATCATAAATTTGATTTTTATTAAAATATCTAAACTCTTTTCTGAAAGTATAAGTGTTATAGGGTCTTTTGTTAAGGTGTGCGAAGCATGGATGAGGCACTAAAAACACCGCTTTTCCTTTATTCTTCAGAACATTTTTTACATTGTTTAGAACAGTTGTAAGTTTTTCTATGGGTGATATAGAGTGCATAGTTAATGCTGAGATTACGACATCAAATCTATAATTGAGCTTGCGTATATCTAGTGCATTCATTACTCTATAACTAACATTGTGTTTAGGGTTTTCTTCCAGCGCTCTCTTTATCATTCCTTCAGATATATCTATACCCTGAACTTTTTTTGCATTATTTGCGACTATACTCGTTAGCCATCCTGTACCGCATCCGATGTCTAGAACGCTCTTGTTTCTTATGTTACCTATTGATTGGATGTATTCATCAAGCAGAATAATTCTTTCTTGCTTTGCCCAACCGTATTTTTGTGAAGGATAATGCCCAACTTTTGCTTTCATATCAGAACCTCATTTTTCTACCAAATTTTCTTGCAAATTTCATCATTGTTTTTTGATCAAGTGTATCTCCTTTAAGAGAAGCCTGAGATTTTATCATTTCCTTTAGAAGCTTGTATTGTTTTATTAGGGCTCTTATTTCACCTGTCGTGGTTCCGCTTCCCTTTGCAATTCTATTCATTCTTCCTGTTTGTTTCTCAAGAAGTTCGGGGTTTTCTATTTCATCTTGAGTCATAGAGTTTATGGCATGTTTCCATCGCTTTACTTTGTCCTGCTGCTGTTGCATAGCTGCTTCTGGAATCTTTGCCTTCCCGAGACCTGGAATCATGCTCATTAGTTTATCCATTCCTCCTACTGATTCCATTGATTCGAGCTGTGTCTGTAAATCGCGTAAAGTAAACTTTCCTTCCTCAAGTCTTGCTTGTGTCTTTTCAATATCTTCTTTGTTCACTACAGACTGTATCTTTTCCATTAAAGATTTTAAGTCACCCATTCCTAGAAGTCTTGAGAGGAATGATTCTGGATCGAATGATTCTAAGTCTGCAGGTTTTTCTCCAGTTCCTATGAAAACTACGGGGGCTTTGACTTCTGAACATGCAGTCAATGCGCCTCCTGCTTTTGCAGTGCTGTCCATTTTAGTTATTATAACTCCGGATATGTCTGCGGAATCCTTGAAAGCCTGAGCCTGCTTCTTGGCTGCTTGGCCTATATCTGCAGACATTACAAGAAAGACTTCTGTTGGCTTTATCAGTTTGTGAACATCCTTGAGCTCCTTTATGAGCTCTGCTGATAATGCGTCACGCCCAGCTGTATCAACTAGAACTAGAGAATATTGTTTTATGTCCTCCTGATATTTTTTCCATATCTTCTTAGGATCTTTTTCTCCAGGTTGTATGAAACATGCAATGCCTAACTTGTCGCAAAGCTGCTTTAGCTGTTCAGGAGCAGCAGGTCTATGCACATCAAGTCCTACAGCACATACCTTATTCCCGCGCTTTGCATAATATGATGCAAGCTTGCTTATAGTAGTTGTTTTTCCAGATCCATAAAGGCCGACGAGCATGAACACATTTTTTTTCTCAAGTTTTATCTGCTTGCTTGTTCCTAGTATTGAAATAAGTTCGTCATGAAGGAGTTTTATTATATGCTCTTTCTTTTCAAGTCCTGAAATACGTTCATCAAGAGCAGCTTTTTTTATCTTGCTTGTTATATCTAAGACAAGAGAAACATTCACATCGGCTTCTATCAATGCTCTTTGAAGATCTTTGACAATCTGGTCGACCATTCCCTTGTCTAAAAATATGGCGTTAGCTATCTTGTCAGTAGTCTTCTTTAATGCATCCGAAAGCTTTTCTAACATAATATGGGCAGCAGAAATAACGTTAATAAAGTTGTGGTTTTAATCCAAACCAATGTTTTTTAGGACTTCTTTCTTTGTGAATGGAGTCAAATCAGAATATTCTTGTCCAGTGCCTAGAAAGTATATTGGTTTTCCTGTGACATGAGATACGGAAAGTATTGTCCCAGCTTTTTCATCAATGTCTGCTTTGCTTAGAATTATGCCGTCTATACCTATGGCTTCGTTAAATGTCTTAGCTTGATCTATTGCGTCGTTTCCAGTGATGGATTCACCGACGAATATTTTTAGGTCTGGCTTGCTTACACGAACAACTTTTTCCATTTCTTTAAGAAGATTGTCTTTTGTGTACATTCTACCAGCAGTATCTATCAATACGACTTTACATGCATGCTTTTCTGCATATTTCTGGGCATCATATGCAACAGCTGCAGGGTCTGAGCCATATTCTTGGCTTACCACGGGGATATTGAGACGTTCTCCATGTATCTTCAACTGTTCTATAGATGCGGCTCTAAATGTGTCTGCTGCAGCCATAACGCATGAAATTTTATTTTTCTTAAGCAAGCTGGCTAGTTTTGCTATGCTTGTGGTTTTTCCAGTGCCGTTTATTCCAAAGAATAGTATGGTGTATACTCCAGGACTGTTTTTTATTTGTTCAAGGAGGTTTGGAGGCTCTGTAAGTATTGCAAGTATTGCCTCCTTAAGAGAGTCTAGAATCTTCTTTTTTGCATCCGATTTTTTAAGTTGCTGTCCAACAAGATGTTCTACAAGCTTTGACTTTATGGAATCAACTGCACTCAATGCAACATTATTTTCAAGCAAGGTTATTTCTAAATCCATGAATGCCTCGTCAAAATCTTCCTCAGAGAGTTTTGAGCTTGTTATTTTATTAAATATTTTTCCGAAGAATCCAGTCTTTTGCTCTTCTTTAATTTCTTCTATTTCTTCATCTAACTTTTGCTCCATAACTAAAGAAGGGACTGTTTGTTCTTTCAGAACCTCTATCTCTTTCTTTTCTTCTATCTTCTTTGACTTTTTGGTTGTCTTCTCTTTTTTTGTGGTCTTTTCTTTCTTTGTCTTGCTCTTTTTTGTCTTTTTTTCTTTTGCTTCTGGCTTTCCAACCCAACTGTTTATTTTTTTCTTAAGGAAGTCAAACATGTATTTAGCAAGGCTACGATGATTTAAAGGCTTTTGTTAGACATTCAAGGTGTATCTGAACACTTTGTCGTAAGGTATTACCCAAGAACATGCGTCTTCTATACTTGCCTTTTCCATTATTTTCCTAAAGAGGCGTATTGAGTTTCCATGAGCAGAGATAGCTACACTAACTTTATTCTTTTTCATAAAATTCTTAAGATCCTTTATGAATTTTGAAA
>DAIEOU010000013.1 GCA_027348755.1 archaeon | reverse complement strand
TTGCTTATACCAAGTGTGTTAAGCTTCTTCCATAAATCTTCAGCCTTTTTCTTTACACGACCCTCAGGCAACTCATTACGCTCTATAGCGTTGTAAACATTGTCTTCAAGCGGTTCCATACTTATGAAAAATATGTTGTGCCCATTAGGAGTTCTCACAACAATTTCTCCAGAATCTTTCGCTACACTCTCCCTGTAAACTACTATAGGAGCTCCCATCTTGACTTCTAGACCTTTTTCATTCTTTATTCTTCCTTCAATTATTTCTAAATGCAATTCTCCCATTCCAGACATCAAGTTCTCCCCAGTTTCCTCGTTTATTTCTATCTTAAGGCTTGGGTCTTCCTTTCCTACTTTTCTAAGAACTTCTATAAGTTTAGGCAAATCAGCTGACTTTGCGACTTCTATACTCTTTGTTATTACTGGCTGGAATATGTGCTTTATCTCTTCAAATGGAGTCTGAGGTTCAAGAGTTATTGTGTCTCCTACGTCGCAGTTAAGGCCAACAAGCGCAAGAACGTTTCCCGCAGGTACTGCTTCAAGTTGTTCCGGCTTTATACCGTTGTAAACAAGAACCTGTTGAAGTCTATATTTCTTCTTTGCATTGTTTGCATAAACTTCCATTCCATTAGTTATAGTTCCTGAGTAAAGACGCCCTGCAGCTACTTCTTTTCCAGACCTCTTGTCTATAGCTATGTTTGTTATAACGAATGCAACTTCTCCATTTCTGTCACACTTGATAAGATCCTGTCCGAACTTGCTGTCTATATCTCCGCGCCATATCTTAGGAATTCTATATTTCTGAGCTTCTACAGGGTTTGGCAAATGCTTTACTGCCATGTCTAGAATTACTTCATGCAATGGAGCTTTCTCCCATATCCACTTCTTTCTTTCTTCCTCACTAGCTTGATAAATATTGTATATATCCTTGAAACTTATTCCTCTCTTCTGCATGAATGGAACTGATAAAGCCCAGTTCTCTCTTGCGCTTCCGAAAGCTACGCTTCCATCCATTACATTTACTTGCCACTTCTCTTTAAACTCAGGCTCTGCAATCTGCATTATTAAATGGTTGAAGTTTGTTATGAGCTTCTGAAATCTTTCCTGCATCTGTTCAGGAGTAAGCTTAAGTTCCTTTATCAGTCTGTCAACTTTGTTTATGAAAAGAACTGGCTTTACTCTTTCCCTTAATGCCTGCTTTAGAACAGTTTCTGTTTGAGGCATTATTCCTTCAACAGCACATATGAGGACGAATGTTCCATCAATAGCTCTCATTGCTCTTGTAACATTTCCTCCAAAGTCAACGTGTCCAGGAGTGTCTATAAGATTAATCAAATATTCTTGTCCCTGGAATTCGTGAGCCATACTTACATTTGCTGCGTCAACTGTCATGAGTCTCTCTTGTTCGTCAGCGTGCTGCCATGTTGCCATTCCTTCCTCAAGATCCCCAGCGTTCTTCGCAGCCATCATTCCAGCAGCAGCGAGAAGGTTATCTGTAAAAGCAGTCTTTCCGTGGTGTATGTGCGCAGAAGTAGCCACGTTTCTAATCTGAACCTGACTCGAAGTAAGTCTTTCTATCTTCCTTAAGCTTGTTTCTTTTTCTACCATGTGAGAATAAGTGGTGATACAAAAAGTGGTTTAAAAACCTTTATGTTCTGTTAAGATAATCTACAGTTCCGAACAGAGTCCCGTGCTCAGGAAGATAGGTGCATACTACTGTAACTAACTTTCCTTTATCAGAGAAAACTGCAGCGAGATCGCTTGGTTTATTACTATTGCCACCTTTTACTCTGAACTGACCAATATATTCATGTATACATTCGTCTATCTTTTCATGAGATGCACTTGTAGGAAGCTCTTCTATTCTGAAATCTTCATTTCCTCTGCTTTCAGTTTTATCCTCGAACATAAACCTGTTTCTTATTATGCTTTCAAGTGAATATATTGCTTCCATATATTTTTCTTCCAACAATGCTTTTTAAACTTTATCTCTTAAAATGATTCAAAAATTTTTATAATTTTTTTCAAAGAATAATCCATAAGAAACAAATTATAGAACTTATCTTGCTGAATCAGCCTGCTTCTCAGACTCGTTCTTCTTTCCGAATGCGAAGCTGTCCATACTTGCCTGACTTGCTGCTATTATCTCGTCTGCAAGAGTCTCAGCCATCTTCTTTTTCTTTCCAAATGCTTTTCCGTAAGCTCCTTGAACCATCCATCTTATAGCTAGATTCACGCGCCTCATAGGGCTGCAGTCAACTGCTTGAGGATAACGCGCACCACCAGATTCTATGACAGTTATTTCATCTCTTGGACTTCCATTCTCTATTGCTAGAGCTAGAACTTGCAATGGATTCTGCTTTGTCTTACTCTCTATAATTTTAAGAACTTCAAGCACAGTTCCCATATTTCTGTTATATTTTCCAGAACTCCATGAGGTTATGACTTTATGCTTCTTTCCTACATGTCCTGGTACAGCTAGGCGATTTGCTAATCTCTCCACTATGTTAACTCTAGAGTTTGCAAATGTTCCCGATTTTCTTCCATAGCTCTTAAGAATCAACTTAGGAGAGAAACTTATGTATGGCTTCAATGAAGCATCTTTAACTTCAACTGCTGAGGCATCATATAAATCAAAAAGCTTGAAATCCTGAGTTTGTTCTACCATGTTTATCTTCTACCCTTCTCTATTATACCCTTCCAGAGTCTTCTGAGAGGCTGATCATTTACTTTAATTACTTGGAATCTTATTCCTGGAATATCTCCCTTGGAACGTCCCATCTTTCCTCCAATACGTTCTATGATTACTTCATCGTGTTCATCAACGAACTTCTGAGCAAGGTTCCCAGGTATGAATGCACCTACTTGTATTCCATTCTTAATCAATTGTACTTTGCAGCACTTTCTCATTGCTGAGTTAGGTTGCTTAGCTTCCTTAGGAAACTTAGATACAACTATTCCTTTTGCTTGCGCAGATCCTTCTAGAGGGTCTGCCTTTACTCTGAGTTTAAGAACACGTTGCTTGTAAGCCCTCTGGCTCCATCTAAACTTCCTGTTCCTCTTCATCATCTTCTGAGCACTCATTAATCCCATGTTATTATGTTAGTCTCTAGAAAAAGCGCTTTTTAAAGCTTTTGAGAGTATTTTATATATTCAATTTAGAGGTTTTTTATGATTTTCGACGATATATACTGGAAAAATAGAAAAAACAACACATTAGAGGATGCACTCAGGATATTAACTTACTATTTTGGCGTCGATATAGTCTTCTGTAAACACACTATCTAAATAGGAGACTTTGTATCGTTCGATATGTATCAGAGAAAGCATAACGCAATCTTTCACGGAAAAAGAATTATATAATTTTCAAATCTACACTGAATATATTTTTTATTATTCTCTGAAGCTCTTCAAATCTTCTTCTATTTCTACCAATTAACGCAGCCTTACTCTGACTTCCGGCGTTCAATGTTGCCATCCCATTCTCAACAACCATTGCTTTGAATTTTACAGGAGCAACTATACTCTCGACAAATCTCTGTATATCTTCAATGCCGTTAGGTTCAGCTATTATTCTAACTTTCTTTCCAAGTTCTTCCTGTATTCTTCTTACATTGAGTGCATCAGGGCCTATTGCTTGTCCTAAAAATGCTCTTGGAACTGCGAATATTATCGTATTGTTGTAAGAAAAACACTTGCTTGTCTTGACTCTGCTAGTTCTATCTAAGATATTGATATATCTCATTGTCTGCATATCTATTACAGTCATGTTAAGAAAATTCTAAACTCCTTTTCATCGTTGATAAACTGCCCTGCCTTTTTTTGTTTATAAACTTATGCCTCTTTTATTATATTCTGACTCATCTTATTTATTTTTTCTAGAGCACTTTTAATCTAAATCTTTTTGTCCATCCAAATATATTTGTGACCTTTCGCTAGACCATTCTTCTTGAAAAATTGTACTATCTCTCCTTTTCCTTCAGAATTAGCCCAGATGTACACGTGAGTCATTCCAGCTTCTTTTGTCCTCTTCTCAGCTTCTAAATAAAGTTTTTGTGCTATTTCTTCGCCGCGAAATTCTGGTATGACTACTATATATATTATATATGCATATTTTTTCCTTACAGGGCTATCAGTGTCATCTAACCCCTCGACGATAAAACCTGCTAATTTATCATCTTTCTCTGCAAGAAGAAATATATTATCTTTACTTCCTATTCTTTCTCTGAATTATCCATGAATGGCTCATTGGCACTTACTCTAAATTCTGGAGTATTTGCTCCTATAGAATAGAGTTCATCAAAATCTTCAAAATTTGCCTCACGTATTATTATAGACATATTCTAAATCTAAGATTTTTTAATCTTGTCCTTTTTCTCGAGGATAATTTTCTCATACTCTTTGAATTTTGGATTCTCAGGCGTATACGTTTCAAGTCTACTCTCAACCGGAACTCCAAACTGGAATGGGTTGTATGAGGTTATTACTTTTATTTCTTCTAGTTTGTCGCCTTTGTAAAATCCAGCAATCTCTTTCCAACTATAAACTTTAGTTGAGTTACTGTCATTCACTCTCAAAACCACCTGTGCAGACTCAAACTCCTGCTTGTTTCTATAATCCATGTATGGAGGATATGCTGCACAAATAACTGCAGATAAAACTGCTCCTCCAATTGCAAATTTAGAAGCCAGATTTTTCATACCTAATGAAACTGTAAAAGAAATTTAAACCTTTGCTTATTCTTCCTTCTTCTTTGAAAGCTGCTTGTTCACTAGTGGTCCTGTGACTTGCACAAGAAGCCCTGGCAAACCAGTACCAACTGGAATAGGTTGGTTAAGAAGGATATTCTCAATTACAGACTTAAGCTCATCTCTGCCACCTTGTATTGTAGCATTTATGAATTGCTTGTCTGGAGTTTCGAAGGTCGCCCGCGCAAGAATAGATGCCTTGTCTGATATTATTCCCATTCTAGTTACTCCCTTTACAGCTCCTACACTAGTCATTGCATCAGCTATAAGCTTCAAATGTCTAGCATCAATATTAAGTCCTTGGCTATCGAGAACTTTGTTTATTTCATTGACTATTGTCTGTCTAGCTGCTTCTATACCAAATACTGCAAACACGTCATGTATATCGTTGCTCGTAGCCTTCTCAGGATCTATCCCCTTCATCTGCACAACATCGGCAAGGTTACTTCCCGATGTTAGGATTACGTAATCCTTTCCTCTCTGTACTATTACTACTTGAGAGACTCCCTTCACTCCAGATATTATTGTCTCTTTAAGCTTCTCTTTAAGTTTATACATTGCTTTAAAGTCAAGCTCCTCAACATTAAGTGAAAGGTTGTCTCCACTGCTCTTAACAGAGAATCCTTTCTCCTGAAGTCTCTCGGCTATCTTCTGTCCTCCTACATGTACAGTCTTGAGTGCCTTGCTGTCCAGCTCTATGTGAATCTTCTTGTTTCCAAAGTCTATCTTTATCTGGCTAGTTATCTCTTTAAGCTTAACTTCCTTCATCTTTTCAGCAACAATCTTTGCATCCTTCTCGTTATTATTTTCCTTGTCTAAGTAAAGTTCCATGCTAGGCGTTGAAGGTGTCTTTCTTGCGTCAAGAATTTCTATAAGTCTTGGTAATCCTAGAGTAATCTGCATTTGTGCGACTCCTGCGTGGTGGAATACGTTAAGAACCATTTGTGTTGAAGCTTCTCCAAAGCTCTGTGCTGTAACTACTCCTATAGCTTCTCCAGGGGCAACTTCATTGTTCTTCAAATGAAGGCGAGAAACATCCTTTCCATCATCTCCATACTTGAATTCTACTATGTTTTCAGAAGCATCACGAACTGTTCCATCATATTCTACCTTAAGGTCTTGCAATGCGCTTACAAGCCTTCTATAGAGATATCCTGACTTTGGAGTTCTAAGTGCTGTATCCATAAGTGAGTCACGACCAGTTATAGCTCCAAAGAAGAATTCGGTAGGCTTTAGTCCGTCAAAGAATGACGACTTTATGAATCCATGAGCCTCAGGTGTCAAGTCGTGCTGCTTGAAGAAGCTAAGAGTTCTGTTCTTGTATCCGAAACTTATTCTCTTGCTCCAGAGTGATTGCTGTCCTACACAGCAAGCGATTTGCGTAATGTTAAGCATGCTTCCTGCAGCTCCTGGAGTAATCATCTTGTTGACATTTCCATCAGCAGGGAAGTTTGCCTTCACTATCTTACCAATCTCACTTCTAACTTCGTTAAGCACTTGGAGTATCTTTGTTTCTCTTGTTTCTTCTCTTGTCTTTCCAGGCATGGCTTGGAGCTCTCCAGATTCATACTCTTCAATTATCTGGCTAGTCTTATCCTCTGCTTCTTTAACAACCTGATCAGTCATCTTTCTTACCTTTTCAGATACGTTCAAATCTCTTACAGATAAAGTATAACCCTGTCTTGATAAGTACAACGCACCGAGTATGAATGCTTTGTTTATTGCATCTACTGCTGCCTCTCTTCCAAACTCACTGTCTATTACTTTTATCATAGATCCAGTTTCAGTTCCGAATGTGTCATCTCCAGTAAGAGATTCAGGCATCTTTATGTTAGCCTTTGGAGGAAGTATCTGAGAGAACACATCTTTTCCTGATTGCTCTTTTGTCTTCAAACTGTTACTAGCATTGGATGCGAAAAGAAGCTCATCAGCATCTGCCTTTGAAAGCTTGTCCTTTCCTAGAAGATATGCTCCAGTTACAGAGTCACCTATAGTTCCTACAAGATTCATATTGTTCTTTGAAGATATTATATTGTTGTTAACATTCAATAAGACTCGCGCTTCCGACAATGCTTCCTCAGTCTGAGGACTGTGAATGTTCATTTCATCTCCATCATAGTCTGCGTTGTAAGGAGCAGCTGCTGCAGGGTGAAGTCTGAAAGTTCTGTTTGGCAATACTCTAACATAATGAGCCATAAGACTTTGCTTGTGAAGACTTGGGTGTCTGTTGAACAGAACTATATCTCCGTCTCTGAGATGTCTTTCAACCTTATATCCTGGCTGTAGTTCAGCACATAATTCTTCCTTCAAATCTGCAGTTATCTTCTTCTTTTTTCCATCTGTTCTTATAACATAGTTTGCTCCAGGATATTCATCTCCACGTCTTACAAGCTCTTTAATAGCCTCTATATTTGTGCTTGTCACACTCTCAGATACTGTTATAACTCTTGCAACTTCAAAAGGAATTCCTACTTCGTTTATCTTTATGAATGGGTCAGGAGATACAACAGTTCTTCCAGAATAGTTTACACGCTTACCTGCAAGATTGTTTCTTATTCTTCCTTCCTTTCCTTTTATTCTTTCGGTTATTGTCTTAAGAGGCTGTCCAGATCTATGCCTTGCTGGAGGTATTCTAGTTATGTTGTTGTCAAAGAATGTAGTTACGTGATACTGAAGAAGATCCCATAAGTCTTCTATGATTACTTCAGGAGCTCCGGCATTAAGGTTCTCCCACAGTCTCTGGTTAGATCTTATTATATCTGAAAGCTTGTGTGTTAAATCGTCTTCACTTCTTTCTCCAGAATCTAGAGTTATACTTGGTCTTACAGTAACAGATGGAACAAGTAGAAGGGATATTATTGCCCACTCAGGTCTGCAAGTCTTTGCATTTATTCCTATTTTCTTCAATTCTTCATCAGGGATCATAACAAGTCTATCTCTTACTTCTATAGGAGATAGTCTCTTCTTTCCTACCATGAAATTGCTTGGTTTCTCTAACTTAACGCGCTCAAGAGTTTCATTACAATGAGGACATCTCTTTGCATCTCTTGCTTTCTTTGCTCTTTCACTCGGGGAATATTCTTTCTGCTTCTCATCGCTAAGAGTTAATTTACCGCACTTTGGACAGAAACTTCTTAAGCTTAGCTNTATAAGATGTATGTATTTTATGTGCATTACTGGGCGAGCAAGCTCTATGCTTCCTGGGTGTCCAGGGCATTCTTTTACTCTCTTTCCGCATGTTCTACACTTCACTCCAGGATCTATTGCTCCTAGCCTTAGGTCCATAAGCCCTCCATCAACAGGGAATCCATCTATATCATACAATTCAGGTGTAACTACCTTCGCTGAACTGAGCTTCTTTACCTGCTCAGGACTAAGCAAGCTAAACTTAAGTGCACGAACCTGTTTACTTGAATATTGTGTCATTTTATTGTTCAAACTTATTCTTCAGCTCGAATTTAGTATGTATTCCGAGTCCGAGCAACTCGTCTACAAGCAATTTGAATGCATATGATATTTCAACAGGATCTGCCTCATTTCCGTTGCATAATGGGCATGCTACT
>DAIEOU010000012.1 GCA_027348755.1 archaeon | reverse complement strand
CAATTATATTTTTATATTAACATATTTAGGGGATTTTCATGTCAAGTCTTGAAGAGGATTTTGATTTTGCAGTCGGGAGATTGTTATTTTCTACCGCCGAAAGCAGAAATTTCAGGTTAAATCATGGGATTGTAGGAGATTTATTTCATAAGGCCTTTTCTGAGAATGGATTTACTGTATTTCCCTCAGATGAGAGAAGAAGCACTGATATAGGATACAGGCATAGATACAAACGCAGAAGAGGAATAGCCATAGAATATTTTCATTATTCAATACCTTATGACCGTATATACAAACCTTTTCCTTTTAAGACACCTACAACTTTAACATCATACGAAATTGCAATGAGACAAGTACTAACTAGGCTGAAACCAATAAGCGGAGAAAATATATCTAGCTGGAAGTCTGAGCAAAAAAATATTTCTGAGAGAGTTGAAAACACTTTCCGAAATCTTGTTAAGAGGGCATTTAACGAATATCATGAAGATATGTTTGTATCAGTCGATGGGGAAGTTAGAAATAATTCAAGAAAGAGAATACTAAGACAAATTATACGGGAAGAAGATTTAATACTCTTAAGAGAGGCATCTGGGAGTGAAATTGAATCTGAAAAAGATGAAGATTCTAAACAAGTAGTGAGCTATAAAGACAGTATGAAATATTATTTAGGAATGTATCTTTCTAGACTTGCAGATGAAAAAGGGTACGAGCCAATGGACGACGCAATGGACTTAGGCCCATATGAATATTTTTCAAAACAGCTCTTTAAGGGTTTAAAGAATGCTAGAGAATTATCTTGGAAAATATAGTTACATCTTTTCTAGTTTTCTTATTCTATCTTCTATAGGAGGATGCGTGCTTGTAAGGGCTGAAAGCTTTTTTCTGAATGGGTCTGATATAAACAATGGAGCTACGGCTTTGGGATATCTCTTAACATCCTGTTGAGAGAAAGAGTCATGTTTTATTTTTATAAGTGCTGAACGGAGACCTGGAGAATAACGGGTAAATTTAACTGCGCTCGCGTCCGCTCCAAACTCCCTCTTTCTTGAAATTGCGAATTGTATAAGCTGCGTAGCTATAGGCGCGAGAATAGCAAAAAATATTGCAATAACAAATAGCACTGCACCTGCGTTTCCGTTATCTCTTTTCTCTCCTCCAAACCAAAGACTTCTCAGGAACATTTCCGCAGCTATAGCAACAAGGCCTACCATTATGGCAGTTAGAGTCATGAATCTTATGTCAAAGTTTGCCACGTGCCCCATTTCGTGGGCTACGACTCCCTCAAGCTCTTGTTTGTTTAGTTTCTGCAGCGCTCCGGTTGTGACGCATATCACTGCATGTCTTGGATCGCGACCTGATGCAAATGCATTTATCTGCTCAGACTCCATTATGAAAACGCGAGGCATTGGAAGCCCAGAAGCTATTGACATATTTTCTACTGCATTAAATAGAGCTGCATGTTTTATCCTGTCTGCAGGCTTTGCTCTGACTGAAGCAAGAGCAATCTTATCTGCATTATAATAACTTATTATTGTGTATGTTACAGAAAGGATTATTGCAAGAATCATAATACTGAAGAAATATCCTGGGTCTAAAGCTAGAGATATTACATACCCGAAGGCTATGAAAAAAACAAGAACGCAGGCTATAAGAAGCGTTGACTTCATCTTGTTTCTGTTTATCTCGTCCTGAAACGATAATCTTTCACTCTTCATTGAATAATCTAGGTTGTAATGTATAAAAGTTTAATGAAAGACCAGAAAGCTGATTAAATATTATATTTTATTAAATAAAGCAGTTATCTCTTTTCTTATTTGTAAAGAGTAATCTCTTTCATTAGAGTCAGGATTTCTTGATGATGTTAATTTCCCTCTTCTAGGAATCTCCGGTTTTTCAATTATGCAATCCCTATCAAAAGGGTAACATCCATTTACTGGATCACTCATAATGGTAAAATTTGGTTCGATATTGGAAGAACTGTATCTACTTTTATGAACTAGGCCGACTCTTATATTCTGAAAACCTGCTTTGTTAAACGCATTCAAGACAGGTTTCATGTTATTGCCAGTATGCATACAAGTATCAAAAAACATAATTGGTGCGCCATCGTTTTTTTCTAGTAATGGATAATTTGATAGTATAGTCTCCCTTGAGATTGACTCTGGATTCCTTCTATAGGCTAGAGGATTGGTAAAATACATCTCAGGTAATTTTATATTTGCATATTCTTCGTGCCAAGCTTCTCTCAAAGCTAAATAAGCAGGTCTTGCAGATCTATCCAAGAATATTACGCTCTTGATATCATTGTGAATAACATAGTCTCTTAAATCTCTACCAATCTTTCGTATTTCATCTCGTGCTAAAGATTCTCTAAATATCTTGAATCTCATAAAAACCCTAGAAAATATCATTATTTAAACTTATTTATAGTTATAACTTTATAGTAGTTAAATTAATAAGCCAGAATTAGAAACTTACTTTTGGAACTGCCTTTTCCTCTGCAGTTATCTGAAGCTGTTCCTTGTGTTTCTTTCCGTAGAGGCCAGCGAACCATGCTCCAGGGACGCGCTCTACTGTTATATTGTAACTCATTATTGAGTCGTTGTAATACTGACGCGAATAAGCAATTTTGTCTTCTATTGCTGAAAGCTCCTGTTGAAGTTGTAAAAAGTTCTCGTTTGCTTTCAACTGAGGATAGTTCTCGGCTAGTGCAAATATAGATTTCAATGCAGTCTGAAGGTCAGCTCCAGCTTTAACACGTGCTGGTAGTGTCTTTGCAGCCAAGAGTGCTTTCCTTGATTCTGTAACATCTTTCATTATATCTTTTTCATGTTTTGCATATCCCTTTACTGTCGAAATAAGGTTAGGGACAAGATCTGCTCTTTTCTTAAGCTGAACGTCAATCTGAGATAAAGCATTGTCAACTGCATTCTCCAGTGTAATGAAGCGGTTGTAATATCCCATGAATGCGAGAACTACAAGTATGAGAACTATAATCAACGCCCAAATAAGAAATGCTACCATAATAACATGGGAATAAGATTGTTTAAATAACTTGTGAATAACACCTAGGAGTATCTATAAAAACGTCAATGTATTGAGTATAAAATGAAGATAATATATCTTGATAACGCGGCTTCTACTAAAATACCTGATAAAGTTGCTAAGAATGTCTATGAGAAAATGATTAAATTTTATGGAAACCCATCATCAGCCCATTCAATAGGGGAGGCTGCAAAAAAAGAATTTGAGAAGGCCAAGGCCTCCTTGGCTTCATTAATAAATGCAAAGCCTTGGGAAATAATAATCACATCTGGAGGGACTGAATCAAATAATCTAGCTATTATAGGAGCTGCAAGAGCTAGTGGAAGAAAAAAGATAATAATAAGCAGTATAGAACATTCTTCAGTTTATGAAGCAGCAATGCATCTTAAAGACGAAGGGTATGAAGTTAAGATAATACCCGTTGATAAAAATGGGCTTGTTAACATAAATGCTCTTGAGAATGAAATAGACAGGAATACTGCAATAGTATCTATAATACATGTGAATGGAGAAACTGGAGCTATACAAGATATAGAAAGAATAGGCGGAATATGCCTTAAGAAAGGGGCAATTTTCCACACAGATGCGGTTCAAAGTTATGGCAGAATCAAAATAGATGTGAAAAAGATGAATATCTCTCTTCTCTCAGCTGGAGGACATAAAGTTGGAGGACCTAACGGAGTCGGATTTATTTTCATAAAAGAAGGAACTCCAGTTGAACCTATAATGTATGGAGGAAAACAGCAAAAAGGAATGAGAAGCGGAACCGAGAATGTTCCAGGAGCGGCAGGATTTGCTATGGCTGCATCTCTAAAATATATGAATAAAAATGAACGCACAATAAAAGAAATAAGAGATTATTTCATAAACAAGGTTGAAAAAATAGGAGGAAAATGGAATGGGTCTGACAAAAATACAGTTTATTCTCATGCACATGTTACATTTAATGGAATAGACGGCGACTCTCTTGTAGCTTATCTCTCTTCAAAGGGGATAATGTGCTCAAGAGGTAGCGCATGCGAAACTAACAAAGAAGAGAAAAGGATACTAAAATCTCTTGGATTGAATGAAATTGAGTCAAAAGGAAGCGTAAGATTTGTGTTCAGCGAAGAAATAAATAGAAAAGATGTTGATTACGTTATTAGGAACATATCTAAGTTTATCAGAATGCACTCATAGATTTTGCATAGATTTAAAAATCGATTTTATCTATGAAGGATATGGCAAGAAAGATATTAAGAAAGATGAGGCGCAAGAGAAAATTGAACAAGGCAGTGAATGGTTAATATACAAAATATTTAAATAATCCATATAATAATTACTATGATGAAAAAAGAGCTCGCGATTTTTTTTGCTGCAATTATAGTTTTGAACATACTTGCAGTTTCAGTTCTTGCTGATGATGGTGCATCTGCATCTGCAAACGCTTCAGTTTCGACTTCAAGTGACTCTGGAGATTCACAAGCTTCCGCAGGAGTTTCTGCTGGAGTTGGATTAGCTTCTCCTGGAGATTTGAGACAGCAAGTTCAGGACATGAGACAGCAGGTTGCAGAAGACAGACAGCAGATAAGAAACCAGACTGAGCAGTTTATACAAGAAAGGGAACAGTTCAGAAATGAGACTCAAGACATAAGGGAAAACATAAGCGCAATGATAGAGGCAAGGCAAGAGATGATGAATCAGTTTAGAGAAAAATTGAGGGAACAGGACGGAGAATGGAGAGTAGGAAATCAAACTGTAATGATAAACCTTAGTGATCAGCAGAAAGAGATAATAGCTGAAGGGATAAATGCACGGACTGGACTCAATTTAACTGCAGGAGACATAGGTAATGGAACTCTAGGCCAGGATTTGAGAGCAATATTGTCTAATGGAAGATTTGCAGATATAAGAGTTATGCCTAATGTGGCTGCAAAGGTCGCCCTTGAGAGACTTCAAGCTAGATGTTATGGAAACTGCTCTGTAGAGCTCAAGCAGGTCGGTTCAGGTAATGAAACAAAGGCAGCATATGTTCTTCAGACTGAAAAGCGGGCAAGACTTTTAGGATTTATACCTGTATTCATGAATGTTCAAGCACAAGTTGATTCAACAGATGGTGTAGTTCTTTCCGTGAACAAGCCTTGGTGGTCTTTCCTTGCAAGTGAGGATAATGCAAACCAGACAGCTATAGACAATTCGATAGGATCTTCTGAGTCTAACTCTTCAGCTAATGTCTCAGTTAGCGAAAATTCAAGCGTTTCTGTAAATGATAGCACAAGTACAAATGTGAGCGATAACGCGAGCGCAGATGTAAACGCGAATGTAAGCGTTACAGCAAACGTTACTCTTAACGCAAGTGCTTAAATAAATTAATCAGCATCTAGCTCTTCTTCATACATAAGTGCGTATGCAACTATCTCTTTCTTTTCATTAAATATCTCAACATGATACTGTCCATTAGGCATTATAAGGTTTACACGTCCCTTCATGCCTGCAGTTATTGGAAAACCCTCGTGCTCTTCGTTATATTCAACATACTCCTGATTAGGCTCCGTTTTTAGAATAACATCCTGGTGCCTTTTGAACCCTGGCATGTATTCTCCAAGTAATTGGTGTATATATTGGTTACTATCATAATGAGAGGTATATATCGGAAAACAATATATACCACAACAGCTTGGGGTGTTTATGCACTGCCCATATTGTATGCATAATGAAACTAAAGTGGTCGATAAAAGAGACAGCGAAGGAATAACCAGAAGGAGAAGGGAGTGTCTCGAGTGTAAAAGGAGATTCAACACAATAGAAAGCGTCGAGAAAGTGGATCTTAAGGTTGTTAAAAAAGATGGAAGAAGAGAAAATTTCGACTATGAAAAGATGCGTAAGGGAATAGTTCGTGCATGTGAGAAAAGACCAGTTTCTTCAGAGCAAGTAGAGTCGATAATAAGATCAGTTGAGGAAAAGATAAGAAAGAAAGGACTAAAGGAAGTTAAATCTACTTCAATAGGCGAGCTTGTTTCTAAAGAGCTTAAGAAGATAGATAATGTTGCATACATAAGATTCGCTTCAGTGTATAAAGAATTCAGAGATGTAGATGATTTTAAGAAAGAGATAAAAGAACTTGGAAGCAAAAGCAAATAAAACTACTAATTTAAAAACCATCTTTATTGAGATATAAAATGAGTAAATACAAATATCTATATACAAGAAATATGAGCCCGGAAGAGAGAAAAATAATAAATGATCTCTGCTCTCTGCTTGAGAAAAACAGCGAGTATCTTGGAAAGGAAAATCCTCCTGCATTTATAGCAGATATATTAAGCAACAACGTTCTTGAGATATTACCTGTGGGAACGAGACCAGCAAGATTTGCATTTTCACATTTGAAAAAGATAGAAGATAGAAGGGCAAAAGAAGGATATATAGAAGTAAAAATAGAAGAAACTGAAATGAGAATATACGAGCCTTCAAATCCAAATGGAGACGGTCCCCAAAAAGAAAAGACACTTTATTGGTATGGAACAGGAAAAGAGGTAATAAGTAGCTTAAAAAAGGTTTAAAAAAGCTCGCGCGTTAAAACAATTACGGCCCCGTAGCTCAGCCCGGTTAGAGTACTGGACTTTTAATCCAGGTGCCGCGGGTTCAAATCCCGTCGGGGCCATTAAGCCTGCATTTTATTTATAGAGTACAGGACGGAAAAATTTATATAAAACCTCTTTGCATAAATAAAGATAGAAACATTTAAAAGGGCAGTTTTATAAGCTTAGATGTTCCGCCAAATAATTAATATTTCATACCTTCAAATGCATATCCTACAGCCAAAACACACAAAACTGAAGCCTAACGAGGTGACCGAGTTACTTTCAAAGTATAATATTTCTTTGTCTCAACTTCCAAAAATACGAAAGAATGACCCTGGATTGCCTCAAGAACTTCAAGCGGGGGATGTAATCAAAATAGAAAGGAAAGACGGAGACGTAATATATCCATATTACAGAGTGGTAGTATGAACGGACAGAAAAATCTTCTTATAAAGAAATACCTTGAACAACACTCTCTTGTTGAGTCTAACGTTCTTTCTTTCAATGATTTCATAAAGAACAAAATGCAGCAGATAGTGTACGAGCTTAACGAGACTCTCGATAATGAAGAGATAGAGATAAAACTTGGAAAAGTAAGAATAGAAAAGCCAAATATAGTTGAAGCCGATGGAAGCACGAACGTTGTAACTCCTACTGTTGCTAGACTTAGAAACCTTACATATTCCGCTCCAGTTTATGTAGAGCTCAACGTGAAATATGGAGGACAGACAGATAGTTCAGAGGTAGAAATAGGTAGGATACCAGTCATAGTAAGAAGCGCAGCATGTAACACGTATGGAATGTCTCGTGAACAATTAAGAGAGCAGTATATGGACCCTCTTGACCCTGGGGGATACTTCATAATAAATGGTAATGAAAGAGTAATGGTGATGTCAGAGGATCTTGCATCTAACCAGCCTTTCGTAGAAGAGGGTAGAAATGGACTTATGCTTAGGCTTTTCTCACAAAGAGGAGCTTATAGAATACCTACAACTATAACTGAGACTAGTGAGGGGATTCTTGAGGTTACGTTCAGTAGGTTGAAGAATATACCTGCAATAGTTGTTCTTAAGGCGCTTGGAATGACAAAAGAAGCTGATATTGCTAAAGCAATAAGCCATGAAAATGACTGCCTTATAGTAAACATATACGAATTTGCAAATATACAAAGCTCAGAAGATGCTATGATGTATATTGCTGAGAAATCTGGAATACAAGGCACTAAGAAAGAGATACTTGACAGAGTTAAGCAAAGAATGGATTCATTCCTTCTTCCGCATATAGGAACTGATAAGAACACCAGACTTGAGAAGGCAAACACTCTGAGCAGGCTTATAAGAACATTCTTGAAATCAAGAGAAAATGAAAGCATAAGAACAGATAAAGACCATTATGCAAACAAGCGTGTCAAACTTTCAGGAGACTTGATGGCTGATCTTTTCAGAGTAAACATGGGAATACTTGTTAGAGATATACAATATTCATTGCAGAAGATATCCAAGAGGAAGAAATTCTATTCAATAAAAACAATAGCAAAATCAACTTTGTTCACACATAGAATAGAGAGCGCAATAGCAACAGGAAGCTGGATAGGTGAAAGATCGGGAGTTACACAAAACATGGATAAGACAAATTACCTCGCTATGCTTTCACAGCTTCAGAGAGTAAGCAGTATGCTTCCTGGAGAGCAAGAAAACTTTATGGCTA
>DAIEOU010000011.1 GCA_027348755.1 archaeon | reverse complement strand
GTTGTAAATCTTGAAGGCACATATTATATATGGTTTGTAACTCCAAACAATCCTGGAAATTATACATTATTAGTACATGACATATCGACTCAAGAACAGCAACAGCTTTTCACATATTATCAGAACTTTAGCATAGGAGAAAACAAGAGCGATTATACAATAACTCCTGGAGCGTTAGTAAGTGCAGGGAACTACACCCTAGATATATTTTTGAATGCGGACAACAGCATGAGTATAACATCTGATTTTCCTGAAACAGAGAATATAAATCTTATACCTGGAGATAATCAGATAAGTTTCACGAGTTATAATAATTCTGGAGTGTATCTAATGGACATAGGAAGCTATTCTATACCTGTGTATATAACATCGAATAATTCATTAGTCTATAATAACTCAATAGATTACAATTCTACAAACCAGTCTAGTCAATACAATCAAACAAATACATATAACAGCACATATGAAAACACTAGCCAGACATATGGGAGAGCAATATCTATAGATATACCTGCATTAAGCAAGATAGCATATTATGGAAGTAGTCCTTCGTACAGTTTTACAATACAAAATAATTGGCCAGTTGAAGTTAACGAAATAAATTTCACATATCCATCAGACATAATTGCATTAACTGCATTACCTGCGAGTATTGCTGGAAATGGAAGCTATCAGTTTAATTTGAGTTTTGTAAATCCGTTAAATAACACAGTTAGAACCACATTAAGAATAACAAGCTCTGGAGGAAATCTTACAATACCTATAAGTATAGACATAACAAAGAATGCTTCAAATCTTATAAACGCATACACTTTACCTGCAAAAGATAATTCAAGCTCTAGCAGTTTCTGGTGTAGCGAACTTAGCGGTCAACTATGCCCTTCAGGTAGCTTATGTTCTGGAACAAATGTAAGCGCGCATGATGGAATATGTTGCATAGGAACTTGTAGTTCTACGCAAGGAAGTAGTTCTAGTTGGATAGGCTGGTTTATAGCAGGTCTTGTAATATTGGTTATAGCATATTTCTGGCACAAATACAAGAGCGTTAAGCCATCTGGGAATATTCTTGGAAAACAGATTTAATTCTTTTTAGAAGATTTCTTGGATTTCTTTGAATCTTTCTTTGCAGGAGACACAACAGGTTTTTGTTCTTCATTTGAGGCGTTAGGAGTGTTTAGAGAATCTTTAGCTGGCTTGAATATGCTTGGAGCGACTTCGAATAGTTTCTGAAGAAGATTTTCATTCTCAACGACAAGACGTTTGGCTATTGCATCATAGTTGTGAAGTCTTTGCAAAAGAGAATTGAGCATTGAACTCATCTCGGCATTAGGGAAATCTATGAATTCTGGAGTTATTACCTCTACATGTGCAGGCATATATCCAAACATAACACTAAAGAGAGAGTTGTAAGAATCAAGGTCTAAGACTAGCTCTGCAAATGTAGTATAAAGATTCTTTGAGTCTTTTACAGCTAAAGGCTCATGTAGTGTCTGCTCTTTTATGCTTACTCCTGGTTCTTTACCTAGCTTTGTTACTAATTGCTCAAGAGCTTCTCTTACATGCTCTGGAGGCCTGCCCAATATCTCAAGTATTATCCTAGCCTGAAGCTTTGCCATGCCCGAATTAAGATTTGAGTCCTTTAAAGACTTTCTGGCTATATTTTTCTAAGGGAAATTAAAACAAGAAGTATTATGCATAACAAAGAGAAGCCATAAAGCATGGCTACTCTGGTTTTTGAATATCTTGTGCTTATGTTCTGAACTGAGTTATTAAGGTATATTGTGCTATTTTCAGATTGAATCTGTGAAAGAGAAGAGTTGTAAACAAACGGTATATATTCGTCATATTTGTATTCAGAGGATATGTTGTTTATATCGGATTCTATTGAACTTTCTATATAACTTGAGTTCTCATTTATATTCGCAGCATTATCCGAAGAAACATATTCTGAATGTATTTTATTCTGAAGTATGTTAATTGGCTTGCACGCTTCATAGAATTTTGTGCCTCCTGATTTTCTTAACCTTATGCATAAAGAAGAGTCTGAGGTATAAGACTTTGCTCGCACATAGAATGTATTGTACTTAGGCCAGGATGATTTTATATAATAAACGCTGCTCTTCCATCCATCTTCAAACAATGTCTCAGATATTGTTTTATTGTTTGAGTCTAAAATAAATATTTTTACATCAGAGGTATAGTTTTCATCAAATGAGATGAACACAGAAATGCTTTCGTTTACATACGAATCGTTTAATGCAGATTCTATATAAAGATCAGATGTAGAAAAAGAAGACATGAAAATAAAAATACTAATAACCGTAAGAATATGAATAAACAATCTTGCCATTTTTATCGAATATGTATATTGAATCTCTGTCATCATTCCATACGTTTCCTGCATTCCAGAAGAGAGTAGTTGAGTTTGAGTTACCATATAATGAATGCAGTTCTATATTCCCAATGAAAGGTGAATCAAACTTATAGATTTTCCTGCTTTCATCTTTTATATACCATCCAGATGTTGAAACATTGCATAAAAGAGATATTTTAACAATCTCTTCTTTGGAATCAATGCTTGCCTTTACACAGCCGAAATATTCTGAATGGTTCCATATTCCTATACCTGAGCTTATTGCTTCTTTTTCATATTCATAGAACAAATCGAGTTCATCAGGCGATACAAGAAACTTAGATGAAAAACCAAGTTTTACAAGTTCCAAGTTTAAGTATGAAGAAGAATATATTCTTGAGAGAGTTCTCCCATATTTGTCTTCGCCTTCAGAGTCTATTAAGACAGAAGTGTTCTCGAATCTTAGAAGATAGTCCCTAGATAACTCGCTTCCAACTGTGTTCTTCTCGGGAGCATTTATGTTCATCAAACGTATTGTTCTACCATCAGATATTTTTATTGTGTCTCCGTCTATAACTCTAGATATAGTCACCTGCTCGAGAGAGTCGTTTGATATATCAAGAAGTTTTATTTCTGAGAATATTATTCCTGTAAAGAGGATTGAAAGTATAAGCGCATACTTCTTAAGCATTATTCAAATCTATGACCTCTTTTGAATTTGGTATAGAGCCTATGAACTTTAGTATAGAGTCTGAATTTAGCTCCAAAGTTGAGGTGTTTATGTTTGGATGGAATCCAGCAGATTTTGATTTTAGTATAGAACTGTCTATGAAAACTTTAACTGAAGAGTCGTTTATTGATGAAAATAATGAAACACTCCCTGGAAGGACATTAAGATGTTCTAAAAGCTCATTAGGCGAAGCAAATTCTAGTTTCTTCGATTTTGTATGTTCCCTTAAGAAACGAACGTTTAATCTTTTGTGTGCATCTAGAGTAACAAGATAAAAATTTGATTTATTATCTTTCAAGAAAAGACTCTTTGTATGCATAAAAATAAACATGTGTTCATATTTTTCTCCTTCTGCAACACTAAAAAACGCAGGATGTTTATGTTCTACAAAACTTATATTCTTTGATTTAAGGTACTGATAAATGTCTGCAGCCATTCTGCATTTAACCAAATCTTTTATATAATAATGTCGGTAATATAAGAAATGGAAGAAAAGGATATTATCATACTTGGAGCAGGATGTGCAGGTCTATCTGCAGCAATGTATGGGGCGAGATTAGGCTTAAAGACTCTATGCCTTGGGGCAAGCAATGGTTCAGAAATGCCCATAGGTGGAGTTATAACTACAACCAATTCTGTTGAGAATTATCCTGGATTCATAAACATAACAGGGAATGAGCTTGCAGAAGCAATAAGAAAACATGCAGAGTCTTACAACCTTGTTAGCATAAAGGAAGAGAGAGCCTTAGAAGTATCAAGAGTGGGAGATAAGTTTAGAGTTAAAACTGAGAATGAAGAGTACATAGGAAAAGCAGTTCTTTTCGCTACGGGGACAAGATGGAGAAAACTTAACGTTCCAGGGAGTAAAGAATTAGAAAACAAAGGAGTAGCTTATTGCGCGCTTTGTGACAGCCCTTTATTCAAGGGAAAAACTGTATCAGTCATAGGAGGTTCTGATAGCGCAGTCAAGGACGCTTTAGTACTAGCAGAGCATGCAAATAAAGTATACATAATATATCGCGGAGATGAAATACGTGCAGAACCAATAAACCTTGAAAGGGCAAAATCAAATTCTAAAATAGAAATAATAACCAATACAAACGTGATTGAAATAATTGGAAAGGAAAAACTTGAGGCTGTAAAAATAGATAAAGCATACCAAGGGAAGGACATAATAAAGCTTGATGGAGTATTCGTAGCCATTGGACACGAGGCTATATCTGAACTTGCAATTCCTCTCGGCGTATTAGTAAATGATAAGAAAGAGATAATAATAGATCATAAAACTAGTGAGACAAACATACAAGGGATATTTGCTGCAGGAGATGTTGCTGACAAACCATTCAAACAGGCAATAACTGGAGTAGCTGAAGGATGTACTGCAGCATATAGCGCATATGAGTATATATCAAAAAAGTATTAGAGATAAATACTTTTTTAAACTGGCTCTCCGTTGATAAAGAAATGAAGAGGCGAGGAGTTTCACCGGTTATAGCTACAGTATTGTTGGTTCTTATTGCAATTATAATAGCGGGAATAGTATATGTATGGGCAAAGAATTTTGTTGGGGAAAAGACTCTAAAGTTCAACCAGGCTATTGAGCTTTCTTGTCCGGACATAAAATTCCAAGCTGAGGCGTTTGCTAGTCAGAATGAAGTGAATATAGTGAATCAAGGGAACGTTCCATTGTATGGTATGGAGATAAGTAAGAAAGGACTTGGATCTGTTAAGAACGTTGGGAAATTTGATTCAAACACTATAAGCGATGGAGAAACAAGCAGTCTATCTTTCCCATCTGGAACACTTAGTGCGGGAGATCAAATATTGGTTGTACCTATAATCATAGGAACTCAAGGAAATACAAAGAAAGCATACACATGCGATTCTTCTGTAGGGCAGACTATAACTGTACAGGCTTAAAATGGATAAAAAAGGAATATCTGACTTGGTTAGTGTAGTTCTTATAGTACTCATAACAATAACAGCAGTAGCGTTTATTGCAAACCTAATAATTCCATTCGTGAGCAATAATCTTAAAACAAGTAGTGAATGTGTGAACGTAAGAGGGTATTTCTCATTTGATGACAGCCAAGGATATGATTGTTATGATTCTTCGGGACTTTACGGATTCTCTATAAAGGGAGGTTCTAGCAATGTCCCAGATTCTGGAGCTAATATTAGTGTGATAGGATTTGCAGCAGTGTTAAGCAAACCTGATGGAAGTACTAGTACATTAAGAGTGATAAATGGAAACTTAAGTTCTGGAGCAGTAGGAGGAGTAAGAATGCTTAACAGCAGTATTGCTAATATATACATACCTGGAAATAACGAGGTTCAGACATATGTATATAATGCTGGAGCGACAATGTACACTCAAATGGATATATATCCAATAATAGCCTCTGGAAAAATATGTGATAAGAGTGCAACTGCCACATTTTTGCAATGTACGGGGGTAACTAGCTTAACACCATGAGAGGGCAGGTATGGATTGAAACTGTTCTTTACACTCTTATAGGCCTTGCACTCATGGGAGTAGTGCTTGCATTTGTAATGCCTAAACTTAATGCTGAAAAAGATAGGCTTGCAGTTGAGCAGACAATACAAACTCTAAATACTTTTGATGAGAGAGTTAATACAGTACTTCAAGCTCCGGGAAATGTAAGAGAAATAGACATGAATATACAAAGAGGAAATTTTGATATAAACAGCACTAATGATAGCGTATCATTCTATATAGGGGATCTTTCAACTCCATATTCCCAGCCAGGAGTGGCAATACAAATAGGTAGAATAACCGCTTTTAGCCAGAAAACACCTAGCGGGGCAAGTATACTCCTTACTCTTCCGTATACTGATAATATCACATACAATCAGCAGGATACTGATAAACAGTTCAGTGCCTCAAGTACTCCTTATAGGTTTACTGTTACAAATCTGGGAGTGCTGGACACAAACTCTGGAAAGAACGTTATAAGCGTAGATGAGATAGGAAGTTAATATATTCTCCAAAGTTTTAAATAAACTCGCTACTCCAGAGTAAAAAAGATGGCACTCATAATAACTACAAACCCTAGCGTTCCGCCTCTAAAAAGAAGCGACGATAAAAGGTCAGTCGATGTAAGGTATATGCTTATATTGCCTTATACTTCTGCGCATATACACTGGGATTCAAAATTGAATGAGCTTGTTTATGAAATAGAAGAACCCTTACTTGATGAAAATGAGAAAGGATTATTGAATCAGATTGAAGATGCATTGCTTGAGATAATAAATGTAAATGTTGCAATAGACAATACTCCTGAAGCAACTATAGAATATCTTGACAAAACTTCTAAGCTATTAATAGAGGAAATGAATCTTAACATAAGTCCTAACTCGTATGAAAAAATTTTTTATTATCTATACAGAGATTTCATAGGCTTAAACGAGGTTGATCCTCTTCTAAAAGACTATTTCATAGAAGATATAGAATGTAATGGTATAGGAAGCCCAGTTTACATAATACATAGAGTCTTCAGAAACCTAAGAACTAATCTTGTTTACAAAGATATGGACAGACTTGCAAGTTTTGTAGAAAAGCTTGCGCAGAGAGCTGGAAGATATATATCATACGCGCAGCCATTGCTTGATGGAGCACTTCCAGATGGAAGCAGAGTAAATGCTAGTTATACTAAAGATGTAACCTCTAAGGGACCTACATATACAATACGTAAATTCACAAAGATTCCTTGGACCCCTATACAACTTATAGACATGCACACTGATAGTCCTGAAATGCTTGCATACTTTTGGATACTTCTAGAATATAAGCTTAGCGTCCTCATAGCAGGAGGAACTGCGTCGGGAAAAACAACTCTTCTCAACGCACTTGCATTCTTTATACCTCCCGAGGCGAGAGTAGTTAGCATAGAGGATACGCGAGAAATAAACCTTCCTAGAGAAAACTGGCTCCCAGCTGTTGCAAGAACATCTATAGGAGTTGGAAAGCTTGGAGAGGTAGATTTATTCGCATTGCTTAGAAGCTCATTCAGGCAGACTCCAGATTATCTTATAGTTGGAGAAGTAAGAGGAAAGGAAGCATTCGTTCTATTTCAAGGAATGGCCTCTGGACACGCCTCATTAAGTACAATGCACGCAGATTCTGTTGATACTCTTATAAGACGTCTCCAAACTCCTCCAATAAACTTGTCCCCTACTCTTGTAAACACTCTTGATTGTGTGGCAATAGCTACGCATGCAGTTGTGAAAAAAGTAGAAACGAGAAGGCTTAGAGAAATAGTTGAAATAGTCCAAGTAAATAAGGATGGGACTGCTCTTGTAAACACTCCTATGAGCTGGGATGCAAACACTGATCAGTTTTATTTCAAGAAACAGAGCAAAGTGTTTGAAAAGATATCTGCAAGGCATGGAATATCTGTTGATGATTTACAGAAAGAGTTCAAAAAACGCACAAAGCTACTTTATGCATTGTACCAGAAAAAGATATTTGATTTCGACATAGTGGGTCAGATAATAAACGAATATTACAAAAATCCTGCTGAAGTGCTTGTTAAATATGATATAAAAGAATAGTATATAAATCTAGAATAACTTAGCTGTCGATGAGGAGAGGTGATGTAACTCTGGCTGCACAGATTATAGCAAACATGAAAGTTGCTGCAGACAAGATTGAAAAATATACTAAAAGCAAGGACTCTGACTCTGCAGCCATTGCAAAAAAAGAGATAATAAACCTGCAAAGACAGCTTGAGAGCATATTATGATATCGGATCTTAAGAAAAACATAGAAAGCGAGATGGCTCTTATAAAAGAGATAAATTCTGCAATCATAAGCGCAGATTCTGCTATTGGAAATGATAAAGCCATGCTGGAAGCAATGATTTCATCATTGGTTTCAAAACTTAAAATTATAAATTCTGCAATACCGGCGATTATGCAGGATGTCTATCCCAATGTAAAGCTTTCGGGAGGGCTGGAAAATACAAATAAAACCGAAAGAATTGAGAATTTCGATAACCCTGGAATGAGTGTTGTTCTTAATAAGAAGGATAAAGATGAATTTATGAAACAGCATAAGCTTGCAAAAAAGCTTCTTAGAAAAATACAGAAAAAAATCGATAATCAAGAGGATGATGTACAGTTCAAGGGGGCAAGAGGATACATAAAACAATCGAACAGATTCTTCCTTAAGCGTTCTCAGCAGCTTATAGAAAAAGGATATTTCAGAGACCTTGGGAAAGATATA
>DAIEOU010000010.1 GCA_027348755.1 archaeon | reverse complement strand
CTTGTTGGAACTTCCTGGCCTTTAACTAGCATTACATCTTCAAGAGGGAAATAAAGAGAATTGCCAAAATTATATGCATTACCATCAGCCTGCCTCACAAGCTGAGCAAACCTCGACTTCTCTCCAAAATTGTTGAAGTCAACAACACCTATTATAGATGGAGTAAATCTAGTTTTAACTACTCTATGAAGCAACCTCTCAAGCAACCCGGACATGTCGTCTGAAGTTGCAAGATGATTGTGTAAATCCATGTTCACGTATCCTGCTTCGCTAAATCTCCCAGAATTTTTTCTTTCTTCAAGTATTTTTTCGGCATCTCTTGAATATCTATCCGAGAATGATTTATAACCTGCATCTTTAGCCATATCAGCCATTCTCTTGAAAAGATGAAACTGCTCTCTTGACGTGTCTGCATCATAGAAGCTCAATGCTGCTCCAGGACCCCCTATATCTGCTTCTCGTATCATTCTTTTATGACGCACATCATAAGAATGTCTTACTCTAAGCATGCAACTCATAAAGTCAGGGTTAGAACACAAATCTTCCTCTTGAAGATTATTGACCATAAAATACCCTCTTAAGACGAGTATATAAATCTACCCAAGACTTAAAAACAGAACTGTGCTGAATATTGAATGCCTGGAGAAAAAGAGGCTCCTATAGCCAAAAGTATAGAACATGAAACAAAGAAAGAGATTCTAGCAGAATCTGAAATAAGCATAATTCTTGATACCTATGATGATATATTCTCAGACTTCGACCCTCGTGCCTATACAATAAGAGAAATATCTGATGACTTTATACAAGAAGCAAAGAAAGCAATGAAAGAAAAAGCTCCTGGAAAGGTTGAGCTTAAGTTTCTTGTTCCTGCCCATCACAGAAACTATCCTGATGAAGTCCTAATAAAGAAGAGGATAAAGGATTATGCAAGGCATATGATTGAACAGACTAATAAAGAAATGAGGAACATAAAGAAGAACTCTGGATTGATGATTTTAGTTGGAGCTATAGTCGGCGTTGGAGCTACATTCATATCTACTGGTAGCAGCGACACATCTTTCCTTAGAAATGCTGCATTAATACTTCTCGAACCAGCAAGCTGGTTCCTTATATGGAGCGGTTTTGACAGGCTTCTCTTCTCAACATCTGCAAAACAGCCAGATTACGATTTCTATAAAAGAATGTTAAACATGGATGTAACGTTTACAGGATATTAAAAAATATATTAAAAATTACTTCTTAGAAAATTCAGTATATCCACACTTTCCGCAGTGCAATCTTCCTGCATGCTGTGCTAGGAAAACGCCAGCTCCACATCTTGGACAGTTTCTGTCCTTAGACAGTTTATCTCCAGAAATCTTATAGTGAGCATACTTCTTGCTAGTAGGCTTGTTCTTATGAGGCTTCTTTCCCTTTTTATCTTCTGCCATTATTTAGCTCCTCCAGCATCCTTTTTAACCTTTGGCTTTGGCTCATATTTCTGTTTTTCTGAAACTCCAGAATATATGAAAACAGAAAGTTTGAATGAGGATTTTCCAAACCCTCCTACTATTGACTTTACTACTACGCATTCTGCATCTGCCTTAAACTGCTCTGCAACCATCTTCGCAGCTTCCTCAAAACTAGGAGTCTTAGGAGCAGAAAGCTCGAGGACAAGTTCTCTTCTCTTTAAAAGATCGTTCTTTGAGTCTGAAATTATGTCCATCATATTTTTATAGCAAATGACCCCTTTTTAGTTATCTTTAGATTCTTTGCAACCTCTGACTCCTCAGGCTGTAATACAACAATCTTTCCTTTGAAACTGTCAGCAATCTCATCAGAGCTATACTTTGAAGCCTCAGATGATTCAATTATTTCTTTTGTAGCTTTTACAACTTTTAGTGCCATTTTACTTTGATTTATCCTTCTTTTCTCCTTTTTCTTTCTTTGCAGCTCCTTTTGCAGCTGCATCTCTCTTCTTCTTATCTTCCTTCATCCATTCAACTTTTCCAAGGCCTGGCTGTCTCATAGTCAAACCAATCTTTGGCTCTCCGCCCTTGTAACTTATAGCAACTATACGCGCCATGCAATCATCTCCCTTGGCTATAACTCTCTTTGATGCCTTTCCTGACAACGTACCTTGCTTGTTCAAAGATACATAATCTTCCATTGTCTGAGATATATGTATCATTCCTTGAGCAGGACCAATCTGCATAAAAGCTCCGAAAGTTGCTATGTCTGCTATAGTTCCATAAACAAGCTCATGCAGTTCAGGCTTCCATGCAAGAACCTTGAAAACAGATCTGTAATACGCTGCTCCGTCTCCTGGTATTATTACTCCATCATCTACGCTATCAACTGAAAGAACAGAAACAACAAATCCTAAATCTTTACTTATACTATTGACATAAGTCTCATTGAGTTGCTTTTCTATAGCTTCGTGAGTAGGCAAGCCGAAATGCTTAGGCTCAACGCGTACGTGATCTTCAACTTCAAGTAGGTAAAACATTGCTGATGCAAGCAAAAATCGCTTTAAAAAGCTTACTGTGTATATTACCAGACAGAATTATGAGAATGTTGAGCCTCTATTTCGGACATTTTTGATTCCCAGTCATCACCGAGGGTTCTATATTCAATCTTCCTACCCAATTCCTCGGCCATTTGTATTCCCTGGCGCATTCCCTTAGATATGCCCAAATCAGTATACACGACTGTGCGCGCTTCAAGTTTAGTTATAAGAAGCTTCCCAGCGAGTATTCCAGTCTCCCTTTCATGCGGATTATTGTCATCAAGTATGCCTGGCTGAGTATAAAGAAGATGTGAAGCAAAAGGAACCTCGTCTTTTTTTATGCAATCTCGCATGCACGCTCTAGCATATCTTATATTTCTTCGTACTTCATTGTCACTAGCTCCGCTGTAAGGCGTCTCTATGTCAACAAAAACTTGTTCGCCAAGCCCCATGTAAAAAGTGTATTTATCAGATTTAAAAGAATTGTCGTTGTAGAATTAATAGTGAAGGGCACGGGACAACCACTACCCGTGCCCTAAGTTAGCTTAGAGCTCATCTCATGTATTATCACCCCCTGATCTCATGCGCGATCTCTAACATACACAAATAATCTGCTTATTAGTCAGTTGTGAAGCATTTTTTCAGAGTATCAATGAGGAAAGATTATTCATAAGCTTTAAAAGTGCAAACATGGTTTATCGTCTATGGTTGAAAGTCTATATTTTGTGCCTGCATGGTTCTTTAACATAGATATACTTCTAGGAGTGCTATTCATTCTTGTTACAAGCTTTGTTGCAGGATACTCTTTCAAGATATACAAAGTCACAAGAGAAAGAAATTTCCAACTATTTGGTTTTGCATTCAGCCTTCTTTCATTGTCATATCTTATAAGAATAATGCTCAACATATTCCTCACTACAGTAGCTCAAGGTCCTAGAGGTATTCTGCTTCTTCTATTTGGACTCACGAGAGCAAGTGAAATAATAATATACATATACGTCTTGCTTTTTGTACTCGGATATCTTACGTTAGCATATACAAGCCTAAGGTCGAGAAGTAAAACAGTATACATAATGCTTGCCGCACTTAGTATACTTGCAGTTCTAGTTACAGAGTATAAATCATTGACATTCTACTTTATATCCTCAATGTTCCTTGCATTTATATCATATCATTATTACAGACGCGTAAAGGACTCCCCAAAGAACAAGAACCAGAGGAAAATATTCTATGCAATGCTTCTATTACTTGCAAGCAACCTTCTCTTCATGATAATAGGAGATTATCAATTCTATTACGGATATATAGTAACAGAGACAATAGAGTTGGTGGCATACGGGCTAATTGCAACCACGCTGTTCCGCATCATCAACCATGGAAAAAAAGAGAGATAGGCTCGAGATAATAAGAGATATCCTGAGCGTAATAAGGCAAAAGAACGGGAAAATAAAACCCACTCACATTCTGTATAAGTCTAACCTCTCTCACCAAATGATGGAAGATTACCTAGCAGAGCTTAAGGCCAAAGGATTCATAGAAGAGCACAAGAAAGAAAGAGGAAAAACATACTCTGTTACAGATAAGGGCTCTGAATATCTAGACAAGTACAAGCTAGTTGAAGAATTCTCAAGTTCATTCGGACTAGTATAAACACTTCTTCATTTCACAATAATTATTAAATAATAAATAAAACAGGCACAAACATAGGTAAAGATTATTATGGCCCTTCTGAATATCCTACAGAAATGGATTTTAAAGAAGCATATGCATATTTCATTGAAAAAGGATATGAAATAGGAGTTATGGGTCTTCCAGGAATAAGGTTTTCTGACTCTATTATTCTCGAAAGGGGAGTTAAGGCTTCATTCAGAAATATAGAAGAGAGGCTTCTAAGAATAGAAGGAATGCCTTCAAAAATAATAAGTGGAATATACATACTTAATAGAAATGGTAGAACAACTGAATATTGCTTTGAGATTGGAGCAAGGTCTGAATCTAGAATACACGTAAACAGTTAGCTCCCATAAACATATTCATTGCAGAAGGC
Source organism: archaeon (assembly GCA_027348755.1). GTDB lineage: Archaea > Nanobdellota > Nanobdellia > Pacearchaeales > GW2011-AR1 > DAIEOU01. The sequence continues at coordinate 3,851 of DAIEOU010000010.1, read as the reverse complement.
GCAGTTCTTTTCTATTGGGCAAGGCTTGAATCCTGACTTCTTAGCTTCCATTATTTTCTTCGCCGTTTCAACAAGCTCATCTTCAACAGAGTATATGTTAAAATGCATCTCTCCATTAGTTGCACTTGCTTCCCCTTTGCGATCTATCTCAAACTCAAGAGGTTTTTCCATTCTAAGCATGTCAAGAGATACTTTACTCACATTTCCATACCTCTTCTTGGCTGCAAGGGCATAATATCCAAGTTGCCATTCTCTATGTTTAGGAGGTACTGGGCTCTTTCCAGTTTTATAGTCTATAATCTCTGCCCCTTTTCCTGAGAAATCTATCCTATCAGCAAAACCAGTAAATCTGAATCCCCTGATTAGAGTGTTAAGCTGAACCTCTGTCCTTGAATCTGCGTTGTATCTTCCTTTGTTTCTCTCAAAAAATACGTGTATCATCTTTAGAGCATCTGAAAGTTCAACGGATTCCCAATCTTCCTGCATATGCAGTTCCCTAGCAAGATTGACAAATGAATCATAACTTGGAAGCCCTGAGTTTACTCCCTGTTCAAGCACTGCGTGTACAAAACTTCCAAGCCTCATAGCTTCCCAACTAATTGTTTTTTTCTCAGGCATATTGTAAACATACTTATACTCATAAGATTTCTGACATTCATTGAATAGCAAAAGTGCAGATGGAGAAAATACTTGCTCTGAAACTGACTCTGACTTCTTACCATTAGCCATTTCATTAAGTGCATTCTCAAAGTCATACGCATTAAGCACTTTTCCAAATTTGTTCGTTGATTCAATACTTGATTCAGGCTCGACATATTTCTCTTCGTTATCCTGAGAAAATACAATGTCTACATCGCTCTTGTATCCTATCTCCTGTAAGAATTGAGAAGGCTGGAACTTCTTACCAGCATAATCTGAAGCATAAGTCAAAAATAATTTCTCCTTTGTCCTTGTAAAAGCTACATAACAAAGCCTTCTTTCATCAAGTATCTGGTTCTCTCTTTCATAATCTGCCACATACAAATCAAAATCCTCTGCAGTTTCCTTTGCATGCGCAAGTTCAGGATAAAGTTCCATAGGTATAAGGCTATTCTGAGAATACCTTTCCATTGGAAATCTTTTTTGTGCAAGATTTGTAACAATGACTGTTCTGTATTCAAGTCCTTTAGTTGCATGTAAAGTCATTAACCTTACTCCAGCCCGCTCAAGCTCAGCCGCGTCTATGTCTATCCCGAGTATCTCAACTATCTCAATGTAATTTAGAAAACTATAAAGGTCTGGTTCGTACAAAGCGCTGTGCCCTTTAGCAAGTTCAAGAAAACGATTTAGATTCGCCTGTATTTCCTTTATCTCTTCCATATTTTCTGCGTTAAGTATGCCTGAAAGCCTGTATATTTCGTTAAGTCTTTCTATAATTGGCTTATCCTTTAATTTTAGCATAGAGTTTATTCTTTCTACCAAAACTTTTGCAGCGGTTAAACCATCATTTGACAGACCCATAGACTGAATATCATTCATAGTTTTCTCTAGTATACACGTCTCATCTTTATTCTTCTTCAGATATTTCCCTATCACAACAAGATCAGATGCTGCAAATTTTGTCTGATAAAGAATATCCCAGAACTCCTGCTCTCCCCCCTTAGCCTTCCTTTCAAGCTTATCAATAATGAATAGATAATCTATAATCTGTCTTACAGATTTCTGCTTAAGAAGACTTTCTTTGCTCACTGCGCAATATTCTATTTTCTTAGATTCAAGAACTCTTCGTATTATTCTTCCTTGCTGATGCGTTCTAAATAAAACACATATTTCCTCAGCTGGAACTCCTCTAGATAACTCTGATTCGATTATTTCAACTATTTTACGTGCCTCTTCCTTACCGTTGCGCATCTCAAAGACATCTATGCTCTCTCCCTCTCTCCCAGAACTGTTTTCAACAATAAAACACTCGCTCTTGTCAGAATAATTATTAAGTATCAGTCTATGAGCAGCCCTAAGCACTTTATTAGGAGACCTAAATGATTTGTCAAGTGTAAATATATCACTCTGCTGCACCTTGAAATGTTTTCTAAAAATTGAGAAATTTTCTTTATATGCCCCTCTGAACCTGTATATACTCTGATTTAAGTCTCCAACTATAGTTATGTTTTCATGAGGTGCAAGAGCCATGAGAAACTCAAGCTGTACTTTGTTAGTGTCTTGAAACTCATCTACTATTACATAAGAAAACTCTTGAGCTACTTCAGGAAACTTCTGCATTAGAAGGAGTGCATTTGCATTAAGGTCTGCATAATCCTGATAATTCTTCTTTAGCTTAAGTTTTTCATAACCTTCCCATGCGCTTATGAATTTTTTTAGTTCAATTATATTACTGAGCTTTCTAACTCTTTCACTTAGTATTTTCTTCTGCTCATTATTCTTTTTCAAATGTATTGTCTGAAGTTCAAAACTCATATTTTCAAGTTCTTTCTCAATGTCAATTCCAGAAAAAGATTCCATCCTTACCGCAAGAAATTCTTTCATCTGCTGTATAGTTATTCCTAAATCTTTTGCTGTGCCTATGTTTGATATATACCGATGGCAGTTGTAACTAGAAACCTTAAAGCTCCTATGCAAAACTATCTTAGCCTCGTCAGGTTCCAAAATGTTAAATTCTTTTGACAGTCCTATCTTGTCTGCATGCTTCCTCAGAATATCAGCTGAAAATGCATGAAAAGTCTTTATTACAGGTTCTTTTCCTATTTCTATGTTTATTGCATTCTGAACACGTGAAAGAAGATTATTTGCAGCTTCATTGCTAAAAGTTATGCAAACTATGCTCTCAGGCTTGTATGCCTTAGTGGATATAAGATGTTTTATCTTCTCGACAATGGTGTGCGTCTTTCCAGTACCTGCACCTGCCAGAACAACACATGGTCCTGAAATTTTGTTTATTGCATCCATAAATTGAAAAGAAGTATCAAAGTTAAAAACCTACTGAGAAACAATACCGTGACCTATAAGTCTCCAATGATTGTTTATGTTCCTAGCTATACTTACTGTATCTCCCTTAAAAGAGACTAAAGGAAGCTTTAAAGATAACTCGAGCTCATTCTTGCTTACTTTTTTCACAACTCCCACGACCATTGAGGTATTTATACTCAAGAAAAGCATCTCTGAGGGCTTTATTGCTTCAACGGCAGTCTTAGCTCCAACTCCAAACACCTCTGGGAAAAGCTCATAAGAAAGCTTTAGGCTGCTTATAGCATTGGGAAGATTCCCTACTGTTGAAACAACATTCCCTGAAAGAGAGTCTGACTTTGCAAGAGACATATCGAGCTCAGTCTCTATGCTCATGCTTCCTCCTGGAGTGAGCTTGTCAACTTTATGCGAGCCATTGAAAAGATTTAGAACTTTTGTCCTAAGAACTTCATACTTATACTGATTTCCTTCTTTAACTAGCCTGCCGGGCTTTATCTCTATCTCATCACCTATTTTCAAAATGCCTTGCTTAAGTGTTCCCCCTAGAACTGCACCATGTAAATTTTTAGGCTCTGTTCCAGGCTTGTTTATATCGAAGCTTCTTGCAACTATAAATAATGGCTGCCCAGAATCATTTCTTTCAGGTATTTTTATCTCGGCAAGAGCAGAGTATATAGATTCAAGGTTTACAGACTGCTGTGCTGAAACAGGAATTATTGGAGCAGAATCATATTTTCCTTTAAGCATCTGTTTTATATCAGCATAATTTTTCTTTGCCTGATCAACATTTACGAGGTCTATCTTGTTCTGTACAACTATCAGATTCTTTATTCCTTTTGCATGTAATGCAAGTAAATGCTCTCTAGTTTGAGGCTTTATACCTTCATTAG
>DAIEOU010000109.1 GCA_027348755.1 archaeon | reverse complement strand
AAAGCATTCATGAAATCATTTCTGCTTACCTTAAGATCTACCAATATTTCATTAGGTATGGATTTTTTGTCAAGTATCTTTGGCAATATTGTTCGCAATGTGAATATAGCTGCCTCGCGAGCAAGCGCAGCCAGATCAGCACCCGTATATCCATGCGTAAGATTTGCTAATTCATCCATGCTGATATCGCTGGTAAGAGGCATATTCCTAGTATGTATCTGCATAATCTCCTTTCTTGCATTTCTGTCAGGCACTCCTATTTCTATCTCCCTGTCAAATCTTCCAGGCCTTCTTAAAGCAGGATCTATGGAATTCTGCCTGTTTGTTGCACCGATAACTATAACCTGCCCTCTTGTTGATATGCCATCCATAAGCGTTAATAGCTGCGAAACCATTCTTCGCTCTACCTCATTTGTTGCCTCTTCACGCTTTGGTGCGATCGCATCTATCTCATCCATGAAAATGATTGTTGGCGCTTTCTCCTTTGCTTCATTAAATATTTCGCGCAATTTTTCTTCACTTTCACCTACAAACTTGCTGACAA
>DAIEOU010000108.1 GCA_027348755.1 archaeon | reverse complement strand
AAACAATAAAATTCTTTTATAAATATTTCCAATCGAAATCATGGGGAGGGAGGGTACTAATAATAACTTAATTTTTTATTATTAATTTTATAAAAAGATCAATAAAACCAGTTATTTTCATTTAAATTATAAAAATTTCTTCAAAAAAGTTTTTTTATTTATATACTAATAAATCTATTTAATTTTACAGAAAAGTTTATAAATTATTTCAATATCATTTTGATATGCAAGGAAATAAAAACACATACACTTCTCTTATAGGAAAGATGATTGTGACAAAAGAAGGTAAAAGATTGGGTTTTGTTAAAGATATCTCATTTGAAACAAAATCGGGCGAATTAATCAATTTAGTGGTTAAAGATGCTACTCCTTATACAAGAAACCTTAATTTAGAAAGAACAAATGCCAGCGAACTTCTGATTCCCTACAACTCTATAATTGCTATAGGTGACTTTGTTATTGTTTCTGAAGAAGATTTAATTTAAATCTAATCTTTATCAATTATTATCAAATTCTATTATAAAAAATATAAATATTTAAAAACACTTCTTTTATTTAAATTAAATGAGACTAATTGCTTTTAATTTTACTAAATTAAACATAGAAAGACTAAAGGATAGTGTAGATAACT
>DAIEOU010000107.1 GCA_027348755.1 archaeon | reverse complement strand
AAGATGCAATTTCAAATCTTGAAATGTATCATCAGCTCGGATTAAAAGCATGTGAAGTGGCTTTCACTTATGGTATATACATTAAGGAAAAAGAAGATGCAATAAAGATAGGAAAAAAAGCAGAAGAGCTCGGAATAAAATTAAGTATTCATGCCCCTTACTGGATTAACTTAAATTCTAAAGAGAAAAAGAAAGTCGAAGAAAGCAAAAAAAGAATTTTAGACTGCTGCAAAATTGGAACATTAATGAAAGCTTATCGGGTTGTATTTCACACAGGATTTTATTCCGGGATGGATAAGGAAGAAGCTTATGAAAATATTAAAAAAAGAATTTTGGAAATCCAGGAAGGAATGAAAAAAGAAAAATACACTCCAAAATTAGCTCCGGAAATAATGGGAAAAGTAAATGTTTTTGGAAGTGTGGAAGAAATTTCGAGACTTTCAAAAGAAACCGGCTGCTCTTTCTGCATAGATTTCGCACACATTCTTGCAAGGTACAAAAGTTATCGCATAAAAGAGACACTTAGTGAATTTAAAGAAGCAAAAGAATTGCACATTCATTTTTCCGGAATTGAATATGGAGAAAAGGGAGAAAAAAACCATAAGAAAACCCCTGAAAAAGACCTGAAAACTCTCATATCTGAACTGCCAAAAAATAAAGATATTGTAATCATAAATGAA
>DAIEOU010000106.1 GCA_027348755.1 archaeon | reverse complement strand
TTTTAGCGATTAAAGGAATGACCTGCCCGTAATATTTATTTTCTTCAAGAGAAAAATTATATAACATTTTTTCAGAAAGAACTTCCGCCACTAAATCCATCAATCTTCCAGGATTTTGAGTATTCTCTCCAACATTTTTTATTATAGAACTAAAATATTTCAATAGGTGCATATTAAAATAATTCAAAATAGATTTTTAAGAATTTATATTCTAGAAAAGGACCCCCTCCAACCCGTGCTCGGAAACTGCAATTGCCGGAAGCATTTCTATTTGAGGGCAATTGAATTTCCTCGTCGAAAAATCGGTTCTCATCCTGAAAGTAGCATAGCCCCACCCGGATTCGAACCGGGGTCACAGGCTTTCTTCAGTATACCTTCTCGAAAGAGAAGCTCTCTCAATGGAAGGTAGAGCGGTAGGAAACCGAAAGGTTGCCTTCGCCTTCAAAGGCCTGCATACTTGACCGCTGTACTATGGGGCTTCGTAAGTCTAAAACCCAATTTGTTTATAAGATTTTCCAATGAAATTTTTATTCAAGATTACATTTTGTCACCAAATTTTGGTTTATTTTTTTAATAAAAAATAACTCTTAAATAAAAATTTCAAAAGTGTCCAAGATGTTGCATAAAATTTTTTGGTCTGAAAATCCTTTTTAACTTTACATTAATTACATTGCATTTAACTCAGGAATTCTAACTA
>DAIEOU010000105.1 GCA_027348755.1 archaeon | reverse complement strand
TTTAACCTACACCAAAATAGTATATAAACGTTGCCCTAAGAGCGAGGGAAAACGACTGGAAAATGTTTTACTTACTTACGTAAAAAAATAAAATTTTTTTACTTACAAAAGGGATTAATCAGCTGCAAAAATATTAATTAAAATTTACAAAATAAAATCCACCAATATAAAAAAATAAATAATCTATAAAATAATTTAAAAAAATTATTTAGTCTGACAAAAATTGAATTAAAAATTCTAAACTTTTCACTTAAAATTTTAGTTAATGATCCTGCTGAGATTTGAACTCAGGACCCCCGCCTCTCTTAGAATTTTCTCCAGAGAGATTTAATCTTGAAACAGATTACACTCATATAAGAGCGGTGCTCTAAACCAGGCTGAGCTACAGGATCATTTCCTTAAACTATGTTGAATGCTTCTTATTTAAAGATTTTCTTGTTAGGATTTTTATGAAAAATTAAGTTGTACAGTTACTTTTTTAAACTAATTTAAGCAACTAACTTTAATGCCCCGTTAGTTCAGAGGCCAAGAATGCTGCCCTTTCAAATGACGGCGATTCAAAATCGCCAAGTTGATTCGTCTTTGACGTTCATGAAGACCGGCGGTGACCCGAGTTCGAATCTCGGACGGGGCGTTAAAGGGATTTTTCAAATCCCTTATTTCTCGACCGAGGTTGGCGAATTGGTTTAAACTGAAGGGGAAAAG
>DAIEOU010000104.1 GCA_027348755.1 archaeon | reverse complement strand
GGAAAATGGATTGTTATATGAATTTAAAAATTTAAGAGTTAATTCCGAACTCTGGGATTTTGGTTGCGGATATTTTCTTGCAAAACAGGTCGAGAAATATGCAAGGAAAAATTTTCACGGAATTATTTGTGATTTAAGGTCAAGTGAGAAAAACGTTTACAGTTTCTTATTAAGAATTGGATACGTCCCGCTCGGCGAAAGATTCCTTTACGACGAGTGCAATCCGGACACAATAATGATAAAAACCTTCGACAAAAAAACCGAAGCCGGAATCATTTACAAATCAAAAGAATTAATTTTGGGAAATTAACTTGGAATCAAATTAACAAATTTTATAAATGAAAATCTTCTACAAATTTCATATCAGATGATCCTGTAGCTCAGCCTGGCTAGAGCGCTGCTCTGATAAGGCAGAGGTCCGCGGTTCAAATCCGCGCAGGATCATTTTGTTTAAGATAAATTTTTATAGTTTTCATACAATCAGGTTAAGTGGTAAAGATAATTTTAAAACTTGACAAGCTAACTTCTTTGTTAGTTTCTTATCACATTCTTAGTGCTCCATCCGAGTTAAGTAAAAAATATAACCCTGAAATTTTCAAAAATTTGAAGATTTCTCCTAAAGAAAAGAGATTATATAAAAAATGGTTATCTACTAAGATTTCTTTAGAAAAAAGCGATTCATTCAAGCAGTACTTATTTATCCCCCTGGCTAAAAATCTTAATTTTTG
>DAIEOU010000103.1 GCA_027348755.1 archaeon | reverse complement strand
TTTCACTGAACTGCTCATAGGATATAATAGAACTCCTGCAATAGCCAGAACAGTTATGGCTATGGCAACGTATATCCATAATATTTTCCCCTCCATTTTTATATATCCAGATTAAGAGGGTTATAAATGTTTTTTATGCAGAAACAAAAATTAATTTATTTTTTATTTTTCATTAATACAAGACTTATTAGTATGAATATTATTGAGATGAAAAACATTATCCATGAGTAAGGAACTGCGCTTTTAGTGTATGTAATTTTCCAGACGTTTATTATGCTCATAAGCCCTATGCCTGCCCAGAAGGCTATAGCAAGTTTGATTGTAAAATTGCTCTTCTCAATTTTAATCTTTTTCACCTTCTTTTATAGTATATTAAGGTTATAAATTATCTTATTTGAATTGATAATAGCATAGCTTAAATCGTTATAACCAGTATTAAGCGACTTAAGTAAGCTTTAAAAAGCTCCAATTATAAGGGGAAGTATGAAAGGCATAGTTGTGCAGTTTAGAAGAAGCAGACATAGGATAAAGGAGAGACATTACCTTCTTGACCTTGGTTTCTCTAGCAGGGACGAGGCAAAGAAAATGGCTGGAAAATCTGTTAGCTGGAAAAGCACTGCAGGAAAGATAATAAACGGAAAGATAAGCGATGCTCACGGAAATAAAGGACTTGTAAGAGCCATATTTGAATCAGGTCTTCCTGGACAGGCTGTAACAAGCGAGGTAGAGGTAAAGTAAAATGGCATTGAGAAAAGCATCATCATATTCAAAGAAAAGAGTTCGCCCATACACAAGGACAAGCAGGAATAAGACTCGTGCATACATAAAGACAATTCCTTACAGTAAGATTGCGAAACTTACAAGCGGAGATCACACAGCGTATTCTGAAGGAAAACTTCCATTTGAGGTAAGTTATGTTACAACTGAAGGTGTTCAGATTAGAGATAATGCATTGGAAGCATGCCGTATGTATCTTACAAAGATGCTTGATGAACAGGCACCTGGACAGTATTATCTTGCTGTTAAAGTATTTCCGCATCATATGGTGAGAGAAAACAAGAGTGCAGGTGGAATGGCTGGAGCAGACCGTATATCTACTGGAATGACTCAGGCTTTCGGAGTAGTAATAGGAAGAAGCGCAATAGTTCCTGCAGGAAAGGATGTTTTCTTTGTTGCATGCGCCAACGATAAAGCTGCACGTGTTGCGAGGCTTGCACTTAATTCTGTAAAAGCAAAGTTACCGTGCAAGGGAAAACTTGTTTTTAGAACTTTGTCTCAGGCTGCGCAGTAACTAAATTTAGTTTTTTAGCAATATGTATAATTCAAACATTATTTACCATGTATTTGAACTGAACGTACCTAAAAAGTACTCGCATGAACATTCAGCATCAATTGCATTTACACTTGGGAAGTTAGAAAGAAAGTTTTACTTTAACGAG
>DAIEOU010000102.1 GCA_027348755.1 archaeon | reverse complement strand
TATAGGGAGTGCAGGATGAAAAGAGGACAAGAAGAGATAGTAGGATTTATGGTTGTTGTTGTTCTTGTTGCACTTATAGGTGTTGGTTTTCTAGGATTCATGTTTGCACACAAACAGACTAACCCTCAAACCAGCAGCACTGAAGTAAGCCAGGTTATGGAGAGTATAATAGGATACACAGGAAACTGCTCAATAGGTTCTGAGGGATATGATAGGGCAATAGGGCGGAATATAGCTGCTTGTGCATCTGATTCTGGGACTACATGTGTTTCAGGAGAGAATGTTTGTGATTATGCAAACAGAAGCATATCAAACATAATGGATGCAGCATATAATATACAGAATGGAAGCGTAACAAAGGGATATCAATTCGAGGTAATGTATCAGAACAGCAGCAGCGATATAATGAATGTAAGTGAAGGAGTCTGTTCAGGAAGCTATAAAGCAGATGAAATTCCATTGCCTTACAGCAGCCTATCTGGAACAGGAGCTGTTAGGATAACTCTAAAGATATGTAATTAGATTTTTATGTTTATGTTGACGCTGTCTACTGCAAGAATAGGGCGTATTCTTGGCCTTTTTCCTGAATTTTCTGATACAAGTTCTATAAATCCGAATCTCTCAAGGAGCTTTATATCTGAAGATACTGCCTTAAAGTCTCTTTCTAGAGCTCTAGAAAGCTCATATATTGACTTTGGTTGCCTTACTTTTAGAATATGAAGTATTTTAAGACGCTCATTGCTAAGAAGTTTACGAACTGTTGAGAGGCCCTCGAAGTCATATACGCTGTGTTCGCCTGTAAATTTCTTGAAAAATGTCTTGAAAGCTCCGCCTTCGTCGGTAATTGTGACTTCTCTGGTTCTTGTTTTATGAGCCATTTCATATTTAATAAATATATTATGTATATATATGTTTTGATTTTACATATATGTAGTGTTAATACATATATATTCCCTTATATAATGCATAAAAGAAGGTTATCGTCTATAATGGGAGATGTACTTTTCAGTGATACCGTAAGGTTTATAAATGAATTTGGATGTCTGAAATATGTTAATTCGCTTTAATCTTTGTCCAAGGGAAAGGTTTATAAAACGCTTTTTACTGGTCTAAATACTCTAGTAAGCTTAGAGTACTGCCATCAGAGATGATGGCTGGCGGGTCGTTATTATAACGCGACCTCCTCCACGAGGGGCCTTGCGGGGCTGCCAATGGTACAAAGCTGAAAGGAGGTTTATAAAAAAATACATGAAGTTAAACTTCAGAAAGATCGCATCTGTGTTGACAAGCGCAGTAATGCTCAGTTCTACTATCGGATTTGCTGCCGCAGCAAACTACCCTGCACCGTTCGTGAAGAGTGGTTCAGCTGACGTAGCAGTAGTCTGGGGTTCAGCCGCTGCAAGTACAGACCTTGTAGCTGTTACTGACATAACTGCTGACTTA
>DAIEOU010000101.1 GCA_027348755.1 archaeon | reverse complement strand
ATCCAACATGACTTTCTTAGCCCCATTGCTAGCAGGCATTGTTGTAGGCCTAAGCACAATGATAACAATGATCCTTAACAAGCTCCAGACGCTTCAGGCTGCAGGAGAGTCTGCAAATGTTGCTGGTCTAGGTTCTTTAGGGAGTATAACAAGCATATTCAATGTTAACAGCATGATTCCACCTTACTTTATTCAGATAAGTGTTGGAATATATCTTATACAGATAATATTCATTCTAACAAAGACGCTCGTAACTGTAGATTCAGGAAAAGACCCTCTTAAAGAAAAATATGACATTGCTCATAACTTAAAGGTTGGAATGTCTCTATACCTTGTAACAGCTTTGATAAGCACAATAGCCTTGATGCTTCTAGCATCTATAGCTCTCGGAAGTCTCTAAATTTATTGTGTTATTTCGCCGGCTTTGACATCTTCCAAAGAAAATCAAAGTGATTTCTATAAGTGCTAAAAACTTCCGGGTTTTCCATTACAATAACTGTTGGTTCAAAAGAGAATATGAAAATGGCTACCTTGCCATCCCACATTATTATCTCTGTAACCTGATTTAATTCCTTAGGAAGCACTCTATAATGACTTAGTTTATTTTTAGGCAATACTGTGTTTTTAAAATCTGAATTCCATAATAGCCATTCTTCAGTCTTAGATTCCTTCTTGCGAAGATTATAATTTATCCAAAAAGTTTCTCCAAGTGCCTGCACAGATTCATTTGTTATACCTATAGCCCATGTTTCCTCGCCTTCCACTATTTCTCGAAGTATTTTTTTCATCCCGGCAACACCATAGAATACACTTACGTTATTTTTGGTTTTATTTAGACCTAATATTTGAGATATTTGAGGAAGCATGTCCTGCGCAATCTTAAACTCCTTGTCTATTTCGCTCTTCTTATTTTCAAGAAAGTCAAGTATAGCTGTTGGCTTCTCAGCAATAAATTTCCTTTTGGGTCCTATATTTACAAACGACACAAGTCCTTTCTCTTTAAGCTTCTCAAGATTGTCATATACTATGTTTCTGTATACCCCAAGTGTTTTTACAATTTCTTGAGCACTGGCTTCACCCTTTAGAAGTAAAGCATAATACACTCTAGCTTCATTCTTGTTAAGTCCAAGTCTCTCCAAATCGACATAATCCATGAATAAGCTTGTTCAGTCTCATATTTAACCTTATTTGTGCTGTAACAATCTATTACAACATAATAATATATAATATACCACTTAAGAGTGACTATGGATAAAAGATTGGCGCATCAATATGATGGTTTTGTAGATAATTTCCTAAAAGATCATCATAAGTATAATGAAGATAGCCGAAGATACTTCTATAGTCGTTTAGAAGACAGTATAAAACCTGGAAATAAACTACTTGATGTTGCATGCGGTGATGGAAAAGATCTCGCATACTACTCTGAAAAAGGAGCGATTTGTTTCGGAATAGACTCAAGCAAAGAACTTATAAAAAAAGCTCGGATAAACTGCCCTTCAGCAGACATTGCAGAAGGATACATGGAAAGACT
>DAIEOU010000100.1 GCA_027348755.1 archaeon | reverse complement strand
TGCCGAATACTCTTGAATCACTTGAGTTAGTTTCATTGTTCTGCATATAGAATGGGGAGCTGTTTATGTCTTGTCCTCTTACTATTATCTGAGGGGGAAGATCGTGTGCGGCTCCGAGTGCAGCCATTTGAGATACAAAGAAGAACAATGAAATCCCTCCATACATAAAACTTAGAATCATTACTATTGTTGCGAAATGGCTGTTTTTGAAGTCGAACTTCATCTATAAGGCAGATTTAACACATTTATATATCTTGTGTGAGCGAATGTTCGTTAAGAATAGTTGTTTCAAGTTGTTTCATAAAAATAGTTGTTTCAAGTTGTTTCATGGAAGGCAAAGGTATAAATACTCACCAATGTATGATGTCGTATGAAAGGAAAAAACAAGCCCATTATATCTCTTGATAATGTCTGGAAAAATTATCAAGTAGGTGATGTAAAAGTTTCAGCACTTAGGGGGGTAAGCCTTGATATAAATCTAGGAGAATTTGTAGCTATTACTGGTGCTTCTGGATCTGGAAAGAGTACTATGATGAATATGGTTGGAGCTCTAGATGTGCCTACAAAAGGAGCTATATTTTTAGATGGGAAGAATATATCTGAAATGCATGAGTCTGACCTTGCAGCTATACGCGGAAAAAAGATAGGATTTGTTTTCCAACAATTTAATCTATTATCTACACTTACTGCAATTGAAAATGTAATGCTTCCAATGGAGTTTCAGGATGTTTCAGACTCAAGAACGAAGGCATTATCTGCACTTAATCTAGTTGGACTCGGCGACAGAGTTAATCACAAACCTAAGGAGATGTCTGGAGGACAGCAACAGCGTGTGGCTATAGCTCGAGCACTTGTAAATAACCCCGAGGTAATCCTTGCAGATGAGCCTACTGGAAATTTAGACAGTAAGACTGGAAAAGAAATAATGACTCTCTTTACAAAACTTAACAAAGAAGGTAAGACAATAGTTCTTATAACGCACGACATGAATCTTATAAAATATGGTCGCAGAATAGTACGGCTTGCTGATGGCCAGGTGGTTGGAAGATGAAATCTTATTCTAAATATTTCTCAATTTTATTAGTTTCAGCAATTTTTGCAGCACTCTTTGTAGCCTCTGGAGCTTACGCTACAACTTATTATGCTAATTATACTGTTAATCCTGGTGATAGTGCTAGCCCCCAGTTTGTTGTTCAAGCAATACAATACGATCCTTATCCTGTAAGTGCAGGGGATTCTTTTGACGTATGGATAAAAGCTCAGAATATAGGCACTGATGATGCAAAGAATGTTGAGTTTACTTTAGTGCCAAGTTATCCATTTAGCTCCACAGACAATCTCGTTAGAGATTTTGGAATAGTTTCAGGAACATGGAATGCACATGCTGCTCAATCTTCCCTTGGGGACAGTAGTTCAGAGGCAAACATGGTTTTAATGAAATTCAGAGTTCAGGTAGCTGCAAATGCTCCAGTTGGGGAAAACATGCTTCAGATAAAAGGAACTCCTGATAAATCAAGCGGAACATCAGTAACTTACAACATTCCTATAGAAGTAGGAAAGACAAAGA